>JBCKPE010000126.1:0-5440 GCA_038901875.1 Burkholderiaceae bacterium | reverse complement strand
CAGCGCGACTCGGGAGCGGCCCAGCGTCGCGCTCATGCGCCCGCACCGGCCCAAGACTTGGAGCGCTCCACTGCTTGCCGCCAGCGTTCCAGTTTCGCCCTGCGCCGGCCGGCATCCATGGTTGGCTCGAAGCGCCGCTGGACCGCCCATTGAGCCGAAATCTCCTCTGCATCGGCCCAGAACCGGCAAGCCAATCCCGCCAGGTAGGCCGCACCCAGCGCCGAGGTTTCCGTGACCCTGGGACGCACGACCGGGACGCCAAGATAGTCCGCCTGTAACTGCATCAGGAGGTTGTTACCCGCGGCCCCGCCATCGACGCGCAGTTCCTGCAGCGCTATGCCACTGTCGCGCGCCATGGCGGCAAAGACATCGGCGCTTTGCAGGGCGATGGCCTCCAGCGCGGCGCGCGCCAGATGGGCACGCGTCGTTCCCCGCGTCATTCCAACCACGGTGCCGCGAGCAAATCCGTCCCAGTCGGGCGCACCAAGTCCGGCAAAGGCCGGGACCAGATAGACGTCGCCGGTGTCGGCAACCGAGGCCGCCAGGGCCTCGACCTCATCGGCCGATTTGATCAATTTCAGGCCGTCCCGCAGCCACTGGATGGTGGCGCCGCCCATGAATACCGACCCTTCGAGGCAGTAGGCGGTGCGGGCATCGACCCGCGCCGCTGCACCTGGGGTTCTTTTCGGCCCCTGCCAGCCGACCGTCGTCAACAATCGGTTTCGGCTCAGCACCGGGGTGCTCCCCGTATTCATCAGCATGAAGCAACCTGTGCCATAGGTGTTCTTGGCCATCCCGGGCGCAAAGCAGGCCTGCCCAAAGGTGGCGGCCTGCTGGTCTCCGGCAACGCCGGCGATCGGCAATGCCGTGCCAAGCAGCGAACTTTCGGTTTGGCCCAGCACGCCGCTGGAAGGAACGAGCTTGGGTAACACTGCGGCCGGGATATCCAGCAGCGCCAGCAGCTCATCGTCCCAGTCCATGGTGTTCAGGTTGAACAGCATGGTGCGGGATGCGTTGCTCGGGTCCGTGACATGGAGCTTGCCGCCAGTCAGGTTCCAGATCAACCAGGAATCCACGGTGCCAAAGGCCAGTTCACCCTTTTCGGCCCGGGAACGCGCGCCGGGAACATGGTCCAGCAGCCATTTCAGCTTGGTCCCGGAGAAATAGGCGTCAAGCACCAGGCCGGTCTTGCGCTGAATCAGCGCAGCCTTGCCCGCCGCACGCAACTCATCGCATAGCTGCGCCGTGCGCCGGTCTTGCCAGACGATGGCGTTGGCCACCGGTTTTCCGGTCTTGCGCTCCCACAGCACCGTCGTTTCGCGCTGGTTGGTCAGCGCCAGCGCAGCGATCTGAGTCGCCGAGACGCCGGCCTCGCGCAGCACCTGCCACATCACTTCACGCTGTGAGGTCCACAGGTCGAGCGCGTTGTGCTCAACCCAGCCGGGCTGCGGAAAAATCTGCGCAAACTCCTTTTGCGCCACACCGGCGGGCCGTCCGGCTCGATCAAACAGAATCGCCCTGGAACTGGTCGTGCCCTGGTCCAGTGAAAGAATGTAGTCCATGATATTTGCAACGGAAGCTGCAAGCGTAGCGCAGAATTGCCGCACCGCTGCGGCCGCCCGCACTGCCAGTCTGGGGACTCCTGCCATGAACACCGACGATTCTCCTTCCGCATCGCACAGCGCAGGGGCCGAATGGATCAACAGCATCGCCTTCATCGGCGGCGGCAACATGGCGAGTGCATTGATCGGCGGCCTGCTGCGCCAGGGTGTGCGCAGCGCGCAAATCAAGGTGGTCGAGCCCCTTGCCGAGGCCAGAGAGCGGCTCGCCACGCAGTTTGGCGTGCTGGCCCAGGTTTCGGCCGGGCCGAATCTTCGCGGCACCGGCCTTGTCGTCTGGGCCGTCAAGCCGCAGACTTTTCAGGACGCGGCGCAGCCAGTCGCCGCCTACACCAAAGACTGCTTGCACCTTAGCGTGGCAGCCGGCATCCGCAGCGACAGCATGGCGCTCTGGCTGGGCACGGAACGGGTGATCCGCGCCATGCCGAACACGCCGGCCTTGATTGGAAAGGGCATCACAGCCCTTTTTGCGCGGCCGCCGATCAGCGCGGCAGAGCGGCAACTGGTCGAACGCCTGATTGCACCCACTGGAGAGTTGCTCTGGGTCGATCAGGAAGGCTTGTTGGACTCGGTCACAGCCTTGTCCGGATCGGGCCCGGCCTACGTCTACTATTTCATTGAAGCCATGACACAGGCCGGAATCGAAATGGGCCTGTCGAGCGAGCAGGCTCAGAAGCTGGCGATCGCCACCTTTGCCGGCGCCTCGGCCCTGGCCCAGTGCGCGGGTGAAACGCCTTATGCCCTGCGCCAGCGCGTGACATCGAAGGGCGGAACCACCCATGCGGCGATCTCCTCCATGGAGCGCGATGGCCTGAACGCGATCCTGATTCGCGCCCTGCAAGCAGCCCGGCTGCGGGCGGAGGAAATGGGCCGGGAGTTTGGCGCGAAGGGGTAACCGTGTTTCGCCGTTACAGATAGCTGGCGGCAACGCCGGCAAAAACAGCAAAACCCAGCCAGTGATTCAGGCGAAACGCCTTGAAACAGCCGTCCCGCCCCCGGTCACGAATCAGACGATAGTGCCAGACCGCTTGAGTCGCCGCCGCGCCGAAACCGAACCAGTACGTCCAGTTCCGCGCCAGCGGCCAAAGCGCGGCGGTCCAGAGGATCAGGTAGGCACAGTAGCAGCCCATGACCACCGGAACATCCAAGCGACCCAGAGTGATGGCCGAGGTCTTCATGCCAATGCGCAGGTCGTCGTCGCGATCGACCATCGCGTACTCGGTGTCGTAGGCAACCACCCAGAACAGATTGGCCAATAACAGCAGCCAGGCCAGCGGTGGCACCTGCCCCTGAACGGCGGCAAATGCCATCGGGATGCCAAAGCTGAAGGCAACACCCAGCACCGCCTGCGGCATGGAGAAGAAACGCTTGGTGTAGGGATAGAGGAGCGTCAGCGCAAGCGCCAGCACCGACCAGAACACTGCGACGCGATGGGTCGTCAGCACCAGCAGAAAGGCCAGAAAGGCCAGCAGCGACCCAAGCGCAAGCGCCTCCCTGATCGAAACCACGCCGCGCGTCACCGGTCGCATCGCGGTGCGCTTCACATGACGGTCGTAATCGCGATCAACAACATCGTTGACGCAGCAACCCGCGCTTCGCATCAGAATCGTTCCAAGCACAAACACGCTCAGCAGATGCCAACCAGGGAAGCCCCCTGCGGCGATCCAGAGTGCGCTCAAGGAAGGCCATAACAGCAGCAACCGTCCGGCAGGGCGGTCCCAGCGGATCAGTTCCAGGTACAGCCGCAGGCGTTCCGGCATTTGCGGCGCCTCAGGACAGGCGCGCGACGCCGGGCAACTCGCAGGCGTAAATCGCGTTGCGCAGCGCCGCGATCGCTTCATACCGGGTGAAACTGCGGCGCCAGGTAAGTACGACACGCCGTGTCGGTGCAGCCCCCCCAGGCCCACCCACCACGGCCAGGTACTTGACAAACGGCGGCCGGCCCGCAGCGTGAGCACGCCGCCCTGGCGAGCGCCTGCTCGCAGCCTCCCTAGGAGGCTGTCGGGCTTTGGGTCGGGCCCGCGTTGAGCCTGCAAGGGGGTGCAGGCAAGGCGCAAAGCGCAGCCGGATTGCACATCCGGCGAGCATTTGCAACGCCGCATCCGCCCCCTTGCAGACCCAACCCGAAGGGCCGGGGCGATTCGCGCCACCATGCGTCGTTGCCGCCTCGTTGTGTGGACCGGCCACACGGCCTCGCCGACGCCTAGCCTGGCAGCGCGACTCGCCCCGGCGCGGGTCCGACCCAAAGCCCGACAGCCTCCTAGGCACACCCAGGCGCGGCACCAGGGTCACGCCCATGCCGGCGGCAACCATATGTTTGATGGTTTCGAGCGACGAGCCCTCGAAACTCTTGCTGATGCCGGTGGCGTCGCTGGAGAAGTGGGCAAACTCCGGGCAGACCTCCAGCACATGGTCGCGAAAGCAATGCCCGGTGCCAAGCAGCAGCATGGTTTCGGATTTCAGCGCCTGCGCCGTGACCTTGCTCTTGCTTGCCAGCGCATGGTTGCTCGGCACCGCCGCCATGAAGGGCTCGTCGTACAGCGGCGCAATGGCCAAGCCGGCATCCGGGAACGGCTCGGCCAGGATTGCGCAGTCAAGCTCGCCACTGCGCAGCATGTCCAACAGCCTGACGGTGAAATTTTCCTGCAGCAGCAACGGCATCTGCGGCGTGCGCGAAATCATCTGCGGCACCAGATCGGGCAACAGGTAGGGCGCGATGGTGTAAATCAGGCCCAGGCGCAGCGGCCCGGCCAGCGGATCCTTGCCGCGCCGGGCAATCTCGCGCACCTGCGCCGCCTGTTCCAGCACGGTTTGCGCCTGACGCACGATCTCGTCGCCGAGCGGCGTGAGAGTCACCTCGTTCACGTTGCGCTCGAACAGCTTGACGCCCAGCTCCTGCTCCAGTTTCTTCACCGCCACCGACAGCGTGGGTTGCGACACATGGCAGGCTACGGCCGCTTTGCCGAAATGTCTTTCACGGGCAAGTGCGACGATGTACTTGAGTTCGGTCAAAGTCATGTCCGAATTGTCCAGTGAATCAGTGCAGGTCTTGTTCGGCGCTTCAGGCCTTCAGGAACTCGGCACGGCCACCGAGCCAGCGCGCGACGTGCCGCTGAGCCAGCTGCGGGAAATGGTCGAGCATGCAGGCAGCGAGCGAGCGCGCCCATTCAAGCCAAATCAGGTCGGTCGCCAGGTCGGCGAAACGCAGCAGAGCCGCACCCGACTGGCGCGCGCCGAGAAACTCGCCGGGTCCTCGTATCTCCAGATCGCGCCGGGCGATTTCGAAGCCGTCACTGGTTTCCACCATCGCCTTAAGCCGCTCACGCGCAGCTTCACCCAGGCGCGGGCCGTCCCCGGTGGAGAACAGCAGCACGCAGGCCGACGCCGACGCGCCGCGGCCAACCCGACCGCGCAGCTGATGCAATTGGCTGAGACCAAAACGCTCGGCATGCTCGATCACCATCAGCGAGGCGTTCGGCACGTCAACGCCGACCTCGATCACCGTGGTGCTGACCAGTACCGCCATCTGGCCGCCCGTGAACAGCGACATGACGGCCCTTTTCTCGGCGGCCGGCACGCGCGAGTGCAGCAGGCCGACCATGACGCCAGGCAGCGCCTGGGTCAGCGCGGCATGGGTCTGCGTCGCATTGGTCAAGTCCAGCGCCTCACTTTCCTCAATCAGCGGGCAGACCCAATAGACCTGTCTGCCCTGCTCAAGCTGGTTTCTTATTCGTAGCACGACTTCATCGCGCCGGCTCTCGGCCACCAGCTTGGTCAGCACCGGGGTGCGACCCGGCGGCAATTCGTCGATGACCGACAGG
>JBCKPE010000125.1:0-5443 GCA_038901875.1 Burkholderiaceae bacterium | reverse complement strand
CAGTTGCATTGCGGTGGAGCGGCCCACTTCATGGCCATAGACGCAATAGACCAGCACCTCCCGGTCCTTGGGTAAATCTGCCCCCCACTGCCTTACCTTGGCCGGGTCCTGCCAGCGCGCGCCAGGGAGCATGGTATTGGCCTGCTCGAACATGCCGGCGCGGCGAACATCCAGAACCAGCGCGTCGCCAAGGCGCTCCGGGTTGCCAGCGAATGCCTCACTGCTGGCGTGGACCGCCTGCTGATAACGCAGGTACACCTTGTCCCAGTCGATATGGGTCATGAAGGCATCGACGTAGGCGCCAGCCTGGGCGCCATGGTCCATGTGGTAGGCATGCTCGTACATGTCGAGCGCCAGAATCGGCGTGCCGCCGGCCAGCGCGTGGGTGTGGTCGGCTGCCCACTGATTCACCAGCGAGCCTTCGCGCGGCTGGAAGGTCAGCAGGACCCAGCCCGAGCCGCCTCCCAGCGCCTTGCCCATGGCAACGAACTCGTCGCGCCATCGTTCGACGCTGCCAAAGCTGGCCATCAAGGCCAGTGCCATCGCTGGCACCATGTCTTTGCCGGCGCCTCCCAAACTGGCGAAGTAGAGTTCGTGCAGCAGCATGGAGTTGGTCGCAATCAGTTCTTCACGCTTCAACCCGTTCAGCAGGTAACCCGGCGCACTGGCCATGGCTATGCCGGCTAGTTCGGCACGGATCGAGTTCAGGCGTTTCACCGCTCCGCCGTAGTTGTTCTGGTGGTGGCTGCGCAGCAGTTTTTCCGACAGGCCGGGCAGGGCGCTCGGGTCAAAGGGAAGGTCTTGGATAAGTGCGGGCATGGTGTCTCCTGGGCGGTTAGATAAGAAACTGGCGCGAGTCGGTCATTGGCTGGCCTCGCTCTGAAAAGCTCTCAGCAGTCCCTCGAAAACGCCAGCCGTCACCAGCAACAACTGGTCATCGTCGGCAATGGCTTCGCGCATGCCGGCCAGCACCCGCTCGATACCGCTCGCTTCCGCGGGCTGCACGCCGCCGGCGTCCAGGCTGTGCACCAACAGGCCGAGCCGCATCAGGGCAGGCGTCTCGAGGTCAAAGCTGGCCAGCAGCGTCTCGAAGGTCACGCGCATTCCAACGTGGGTGAACGTTGCGCCGTCAAAATCAAACCCAACCGCGTTCCTGGGGCAGTTGGCGGGCGACTTGATCCAGACAAAACGCGCATCCGGATCAATGAAGCGACGGATCAGCCAGGCGCTGGCCAGACGATCGACCCAGGGGCGCTGGCGCGTCGCCCAGATACGGCCGCGATAGTCCTGCAGGTTCAACTTGCTGATTGTCTTCTGCACCGGATGCGGTTCATCGGGGGAGACCAGTTGGTTCACCTCGTCTTCCAAGAACTCGAGTGCAGCCTGCGCCTGCTTCTGCGCCTCGCCCGGGAAGAAGTCGATCGACGCCAACTGCTCGTGCGCCTTGCGCAGTTTGCGACTCTGCTTGAGGGCGTCGAGCGCGTTGCTGGCCGCGAGCTTACTGCGGCTGGCCGCAATCTCGACCAACAGCGCGCCAAACTCCGCGCTGCGGTCGAACATCGACTCAAACGCATCGTCCTCACCGTCCGTCCGCAGTACGTAGGCCGTTCCATCGTGCCTGCGCAGATCGTCCGCAATGGCGCCCAGGGTGCCAGCGGCGCCGCTCTGCGCAGGCAGAAGGTACACACCGTCGCGCAGCACCGCGGCGCCACTTGATTTGAGCGCCCGCCAGCAGCGCATACGGGCCGTCGCGCTCTCGGTCGGGAGAGAAAGGACAAGCAACAACCATTTCATTTGTCTCGTTTATAACATGATGTATTGATTGCTACAAATAACCTCGCATCGATCAAGGTTTTGCTGCTTCCGGCCCGGGCAGCCCGGGCAGCCTGGGGAGCCGTTCAAGCCATCGTCTGATCTGCACTCACCGGCACGGATCGCCCCGCTCAGCCGGAAAATCAGGTCCTGATTGAGAACAAAGGAGCAGACATGAGACTCGCCATGGTGTCCCGCCCGCTTGCCGATGCCGATCTCCGACTGGCCCGACAGATGGGCATGACCGATGTCGTCAGCACCGTGCCGGGCGTGACGATGGCGCCCGAGCGCGAACAGGGTCCGGCGCTTGCGTGCGAGGATCTGCTGGAAATGCGCCGGCGCGTGGAAACCGCAGGGCTGACCTTGTCGGTGATCGAAGGCTACCAACTGTCGGACCGCATCACCCTCGGGTTGCCGGGACGCGACGAGGACCTGGCCAAGGTCTGCGCGTCGATTGCCAACATGGGACGGGCCGGAATCCCGATCTACTGCTACAACTTCATGGCGGTTTTCAACTGGTTGCGCACTTCTGACGACGTGGTCGGGCGCCGTGGCGCCCTGGTCACCCGGTTCGATGCGCGAGCGCTCGATGACATGCCGCGCACCTATGCGGGCGAAACGAGCGACGACCAGATGTGGGACAACTTCCGCTATTTCCTGCAGCGCGTGTTGCCGGTGACCGAGGCGGCCAGCGTCAAGCTCGCGCTGCACCCGGACGATCCGCCGATGTCGCCGGTGCGCGGCCTGGCCCGCATCATGCGCGACGTCAAGGCGTTCGACCGAGTCATCGAGATGGCGCCCAGCCCGTCCAACGGAATCACTTTTTGCCAGGGCAACTTTGCTGCCATGGGCGGCGTCGATATTCCCGACGCGATCCGCCAGTTTGGCGAGCGCAAGAAGATTTTCTTCGCCCATTTTCGCAACATCCGCGGCAGCGTGCCGCTGTTCGAGGAAACCTTCCACGACGAAGGCAAGACCGACATGCTGGAGGCCATGCGGGCTTACCGCGACATTGGTTTCGACGGCCCGGTGCGGCCCGACCATGCGCCGACGATGGAAGGCGAGAGCAACGAGCACCCTGGCTACATGGTGCGTGGGCAGATCTTCGCGATCGGCTACATGAAGGGGTTGATCGAGTCGGTCCGCGCTGAGAGCAGGGTGGCCTGATCGGGCCTTGTCGCGTCGGCACTGACCCGGTGCGCCGTCAGGGCCAGGCGACGTCCGGCTCAAACGGGTAAAGCGGTCGGCGGCGGTGCTGGTAGTGAAACGTAGACAAGTCGGCGCTGGTCACACCCGGGGTAGCAACCCATAGCAGTTGTTTCGCAATCGGCTCCATCGCCGGGCGCGGGGAATGCACGCCTTTGGCCACAATGATTTTTACCGCAGTCGGTTCCACGCCCAGGGTGCGGAACTGCTGCAGGCTGCTCGAGCCGGCGGGCAATGAGGTCACCACCAGAGTGAACCCGTCGTCAGTGCGCAGCGCGCAGCTTGGTCCGTTGTTGAAAAAGCGGAAACCACCGTGCGTCGGGCCGGTTTCCTCGAAGCGACCATCGGACAATGCCGTCACCACGGCCTGCACCAGGAACGGCTGTCCGTGCATGGAGTCGCGTTTGCCGCCAAGCGGCGCGTGCAAGCGGCCTCCGATGCCGGTGCTCTGCGCCAGTTTCACCACATCCGGGTCACACACCGCCTGCAGCAATTCGGTGATGCCGAGCCGGCGCGCGGCGTGCAGGATATGGGTCGAGTCCCCAGGGCTGCCACCGCCCACGTTGTCGCCTACATCGAACTGCACTACCGGGCCGGCGGCGGCGGCACGCGCCTGCAGCAGCGCCGCGTCGATTGCCATGCCACCCTGGTTCAGCGCCGCGCGCATGGACCAGGCGGCCAGCGCCAGCTGGTGCGCTACGCCGCCTGAGCCACCACCCGAGGCAGTGCAAGGCCGCTTCGGGCTACGCCCTTCGCAGCTTTGCACGGCGCTCCATCCTCACCATCCCTCCAAGAACCAGCCCCAACTCCATCTCACCCAAAGGGGACATCTCTACTTTGTGAAAATGGGGACATTTCTATTTTGGGTTGACAGGCGGCGTGACAAGTTCTTCTGTTTCGCACCACGGCACGGTTCTTGGAGTTGCGCTCGCCATCGGTTTGGCCGGCTGCGCGCAGATTCCTCAACTGCCGGGCGACGGCCGTTATGACGGCGAGTTGTGTGTTGCCACGGGAACCGAAGCGCCGCGTTGCGGAGCGGCCGAGGTGTCGCTGTCGAACGGCCGGGCTCAGGTGCAGGTGAGCGACATCGTCTACGACTTGTTGCTGGAAGATGGGCGCCTTGAGCTCAAGCTGCTGCACGGCACGATGCAGGTCGATGCCTTCAATGCAGCTTACGCCTGGAGCAATCGTTTCCTGACCTTCGTCGATCCGGACAAGCCGGTGCATTACCGCATCCGCTTCGCCAACCCGGCACAATGACCGGGCCGATTCAGGAGACATCGTGATGCACGCCACCATAGGACCGATTCCGCGTTTTTGCCTAGGCCAGGCGTTGCAGTCCGACGATCCGGTTGGGCAAGCGCCGACCCCGTTGCCCCTGATTCGCCAGTTGATACGCGGACCGGATTTTGCCGCCACGGTGCCGCCGCCCGCGGACGGCCGGGCCAGGAAACAGAAGTAGCCGTCAGCTGTACGCGACGCCCTGGGTATTGACGTAGAGCGAGTACAGGGACGTGCTCGCGGCCATGAACAGGCGATTGCGGTGCACGCTGCCAAAACACAGGTTGGCGCAGCGTTCTGGCAGGTCGATTCGGCCGATCAATTTGCCCGCCGGGTTGAACACATGGACGCCATCCAACCCTGCCGCGCCCATGCCCCAGCCGCACCACAGGTTGCCGTCGACGTCGATCCGAAAGCCATCCGGCGTACCAGGACCCGCGTCGATGGCCACGCGCTGATTGGACAATGCGCGCCCGTTGCGCACGTCAAAGGCGAGGATTTTGCGTGGCGTTGCACGCGACTCGACGACGTAGAGAATCGATTCGTCGGGCGAGAAAGCCAGGCCATTGGGCTGGTTGATACCCTCGGCCGCGACCGCGACGGTTCCGTCGGCATCGATTCGGTAGACGTTGGTCGGCAACTCGGGCTGCGCTTTCTCGCCTTCGTAGAAACCGCTGATGCCGAAGATCGGATCAGTGAACCAGACCGAACCGTCCGATTTCACCACGATGTCATTCGGGGAGTTAAGGCGCTTGCCTTGATGCGAATCGGCCAGCACCGTGATGCGTCCGTCGTGTTCGGTGCGGGTCACGCGCCGTGTCAAGTGTTCACAGGTGACAAGCCGGCCCTGGCGGTCCCGCGTGTTGCCGTTGGCGTTGTTGGAGGGTTGCCGAAACGCGCTGTGCCGGCCGCTGGCCTCGTCCCAGCGGTACATGCAGTTGCCCGGCACGTCGCTCCAGATCAGCGCGCGCATGTCCCCGAGCCATACCGGACCCTCGGACCAGCGCATGCCGGTGGCCAGCCGCTCGACCTTGGCCAGCGGCAGGCGGTAACGTTCAAAGGATGGATCGACGGCGACGACCGAAGGGTCGGGGTAGCGGGGGCTGGGTTGCCATTCGGACATGGTTTGCCTCAAGGGATTCGG
>JBCKPE010000124.1:0-5458 GCA_038901875.1 Burkholderiaceae bacterium | reverse complement strand
ACCTTCCAGCTCTGGGCCATGCTGATCGTCGGCGGCTCGGGCAACAACCGCGGCGCGATCCTCGGCGCCTACATCGTCTGGGGCTTCTGGGCCGTCGGCGGCGGCCTGCTGCGCGGCATGGTGCCGCAGGCCGAGCAGGCCAGGGCCGCGGCGCTGCAAGTGGTGCTGATCGGTGTCCTGATCGCGCTCATGCTGCTGCTGCGTCCGCGCGGAATCCTTGGCGAGGAAGTGAAAGTCTCGCGCCACGCCGGCGCGGATCGACCTGCCCCCTGATCGGGATAACCCGCGGTCGCTGCAGCAAACCGTTGCCTAAAATGAGTTGGTGCGGACGGTCGCGTGGCCCATCCGCCGTCATCGGCGACAACCGGCGCCTCATTCCCATACTCAAACAGGAGACACCCATGAAACTTCACCGCAGACTCGTCATCGCGCTCGTCGCGTCGGCCGCCCTGCTGTCCGGCGCCGCGCTGGCGCAGCAACGAATGTTCTTTGGCATCGCCACCGGCGGTACCGGCGGCACCTACTACCCGCTGGGCGGCATGCTGGCGCAACTGATATCGAACAAGGTCGTGATCGATGGCAGGAAGGTCAGCGCCACCGCCGAATCGGCCGCTGCATCGGTGGGCAACGCCAAGCTGCTCGGCAGCAAGGACATCGAGTCAGCCTTTGTCGCCGCCGACATCCTGGACGCGGCCTACCACGGCAAGGGGCAGTTCGCTGGCGCGGCGATCAAGAACCTGCGCGCGCTCGGTGCCCTGTATCCGGAAACGGTGCAGTTGATCGTGCGCGCCGACGCCGGCATCAACAACGTGCGCGACTTGAAGGGCAAGAGCATCTCCTCGGGCGCGCCCGGCTCGGGCCAGTACCAGCTGCTGACCGACCTGTTGCAGGTCTATGGCATGACCCGCGCCGACATCAAGGAGGATCTTTCCTCCTTCACCCAGGCGGTTGACAAGATCAAGGACGGCAACCTGCACGCCACGCTGATCACGGCCGGCGTTCCCACCGCTGCGGTGACCGACTTTGCGCAGAGCCACACCCTGAAGATCATTCCGCTGGCCGGTCCGGAGATCGGCGAACTACAGAAACAGCAGCCCTATTACGCCCGGGTACAACTGCCGGCGAACAGCTACCGCGGGCAGACGGCGCCGGTGGAAACGCTGGCGGTGATGGCGGTCTGGACCGCGCATGACGCGGTGCCGGAGAACGTGGCCTACGAGGTGACCAAGGCGCTGTACGAGAACACGGCCATCATGGGCCAGGTGCACGTGCAGGGCAAGAACATCCTGCTGGCCACCGCCACGGCGGTCGGCACCGCGCCGCTGCATCCAGGCGCGCTGCGCTACTTCAAGGAAAAGGGCGTCGTTAAGTGATGGGATCGCAGCGCGCGGCCATTCTTGGCTGCGTGCTGCTGAGCGGAGCCGCTGGCGCCTGTGAACTGGTGCTGAGCGAGCATCGCGGCGGCCGTGAACTCGCCCGAGTGCCGCTGGCGGCAAACGCGCCAACCGCGCAAATTGCCTTCACCCATTCGGTGCTGGGCACCCCTGTTGCGGATCGCTACGAGTGGCGCAGCGACGCCGGTCAATGGCGTGCCTACCTGGTCGAGGAGCGTTTCGAGGGCGAAGGCTACGGCCTGCCCAATGCAGCCGGCCCCGGCGAGACGCTGACGCGCGACGGCAAGGGCTGGCGCCTGCAGCTCAATCGCCTGGTGCACCCGTTGCTGGTACGACCGGTCCGGTCGCAACAGACGCGCCTGCTGGTCGAGGGCCGAGCGGCCTTGCTGCTTGAGTCGCTGAGCCTAGCGGTGATCGAGCTGCACGCCATGAACTGCAAGAAGAATTGAGAGATTTGTGATAAGCGCCACCCAACAAGAGATCGACCGCCTGATTGCGCAGTTCGATCCGGAATCGAGTTTTCGTCGCCTGGCCGGGGTGGCCGCCGGCTTTGTCACCCTGGTCGCCGTGGCGCTGTCGGGCTGGCACTACTACACCGCCGGCTTCGGGCTGCGCAACGAAATAGCGCACCGTGCCATTCACCTGACCATCGTGCTGGGCCTGTGTTTCCTGGTCTTTCCGCGCCAGAAGCGTCTGCCCGGACCCTGGGAGTGGATTGTTTCCCTTGGCCTCGCGTCCTTCTACCTGGTGTTGGGTTTTAGCCTGCTCAAGTCGCTCAACGACCCGGTGCCTCTGGCGGCGCAGGCTGCCTTCATCGTCGTCCTGCTGGCGATTGCCGGCCTGTCGCTGCCGCTGCGCGCCTACGACGGCAGCCATCGCCACATTCCACTTCGCGACTGGATTTTTGCCGCGCTGGCGGCCGGGTTCTCGTTCTATCTACTGCTGTTCTTCGACAGCATCTTCCTGCAGCGCCCTGGCACGCACACGCCGATCGACCTGATGATGGGCGTGATCGCCATCGCCATGGTGATCGAGGCGACGCGACGCACCATGGGCATCTTCCTGCCGCTGCTGGCCATCGTCACCGTGCTGTACGGCATCTTCGGCCCCTACCTGCCGGGCGATCTCGCGCATCGCGGTTACAGCGTGGCCCGCGTCGTCGCCCATCTGTACAAGGGCACCGAGGGCATCTATGGCATTCCGGTCGGTGTCGTGGCGACCTTCGTCTTCCACTTTGTCCTGTTCGGCGTGATGGCCCAACTCACCGGCCTCGGGCAACTGTTCGTGAATCTGGCGACCATCGCGGCAGGACGCTTCGCCGGCGGGCCGGCCAAGGTCAGCGTGGTTGCCTCCGGGCTGTTCGGCATGATCTCGGGATCGGCCATCGCCAACACGGTGACGACCGGGGTCATGACCATTCCGCTGATGAAGAAGGTCGGGTTTTCGCCGCGTTTCGCCGGCGCGGTCGAGGCCTCGGCGTCCTGCGGTGGGCAGGTCACGCCTCCCATCATGGGCGCGGCGGCCTTCGTCATGGCCGAGACCCTGGGCATCCCGTACAACCAATTGATCCTGGTCGCCATCGTTCCAGCGGCGCTGCATTACTTCGCCATCCTGTACATGGTCCATCTGGAAGCGCGCCGATTGAAACTTGCCGGGATGGAGCCAAGCGAGATCCCGTCGCTGGCGCTGGTGATGCGAAGTTCCTGGCACCTGTTCATCCCGCTCATCGTCATGGTCACCCTGCTGCTGCTGCAGTACACGCCGTTCCTGGCGGCTTTCTGGGGCATCACGCTGACCGTCGCCTGCTCCTGGATACCGCGCCTGCTCGGTCCGCTGGGTCGGCGCATGACCGGGCTGGCGGTCACGCCGAGGGCGCTGGTGCAGGGTTTTGAGATGGGCGCCAAGTCGGCGCTTGGCATTGGCGCGGCCTGCGCCTGCGTTGGTTTTGTGCTGGGCATCACCACGCTCACCGGGATGGGCTTCAAATTCACGGCCTGGGTGCTTGACCTGTCGGGCGTCGCCGCCCAGATGGTGAGCGCGCTTGATGTGATGCAGTGGTTCGAACTGAAGCAGGTCACGATCTTCTTTGGCCTGCTGTTCACGGCGGCGGCCTGCATCGTGATGGGCTCGGGCGTGCCGACCACCCCCACCTACATCATCCTGGCCGCCATCGTCGCGCCGGCGCTGGCGCAACTCGGCGTGCCGCAGCTCTCGACCCATTTCTTCGTCTTCTATTACGGCGTGCTGGCCGACGTAACGCCGCCGGTGGCGCTGGCCGCCTTTGCCGCCGCGGGAATAGCCCGCAGCGAACCGATGCGCACCGGCATGACTGCCTTCCGCCTGTCGATGGGCAAGGCGCTGGTTCCCTTTGCCTTTGTCTATACGCCGGCTCTGCTGTTCATCGACTTCACCTGGTCCCAGTTTCTGATCGCCCTGCTCTCGTCCATCGTCGCCGTGATGGGTCTGGGCGCCGCCTACACCGGCCAGGTGATTCGACCGATCGGCTGGATCACTTTCGTGCTGCTGAACCTGCTATCGCTGTCGCTGGTGTTTGGCAACCTGACGGCGCTGCTCGTCGCCGCGCCCATGGTGTTGGCCATCCTTGCCTGGCACGCCCGCGCCGAACCGGTGCGCGTCAAGGCAGCATAGCGCCGCACGTGCCGCGGCTCGACCCTCACCCCAGCCCTCTCCCGCGAGCGGGCGAGGGAGCAGTAACCGCGCGGCCCCTCTCCCGCAAGCGGGCGAGGGAGGCATATGGCTCCCTCTCCACCGTGCGCGGGGGAGAGGGCGGGGGTGAGGGGGGACGGCCGGCCATGCGGAGCTTTGTCACTAATCAGGACCGCCGATGGTGAGGAGTTCCCTCGGCAAAGTATTCATGCAGCGGTTGCCGTTTTCGGTGATCAGGAACTGGTCCTCGATGATGAAGCCGCCCAGGCCCTTGATGTAGTAAGGCGTCTCAAAGGCCAGCACCATGCCGGGCTGCAGGTCGACGTCGCTGGATTCAGACAGAAAGGGCCACTCCTCGCTGAACACGTTTTGGCCCAGACCGTGACCGAAGTGACCACGGGAAAAATCGCTGAAACCTGCCGCGTGCATGGTCCGGGTCGCCGCCTGATGCACTTCGGCCATGCGGCGTCCCGGCAGCAGAAGCTTCATGCCGGCGTCGAACGCCGAGCGCAGCGCGGCATGGACCTGACGCGCCGCGGGATGCGCGCTCTGGAAGGCAAAGGTACGCGCCGAGTCCGAGCTGTAGCCCGATAGCACACAGCCGACGTCGACCTTGATGATGTCGCCTTGTTGTACCGAAGCCCCCGGGCCCCAGGGATCGGGGCCGACCGAGATGTACTCCCAGGCCCCTTTCATGGTCATGAGTTTTCGCCGCTGCGCCTCCTGCTGCGCGCCGTCGCGCCAGAATTGGGCCAGTTCGTCGCGCGAACGGCCAAGCGCGGTGCGCTCGAGCATGTGGCGGATGCCGGCCTCGGCGATCTGCGCCCCTTCCTCCAGCAGGGCGATCTCGGGCGGTGACTTGATCATGCGCAATTCGTCCATCAGGCGGCTGATGTTGAGCCAGCGCACGCCAGGAAAGCGCTGGCGCAGCGAGTCGTATTCGGTCACCGCGAGCCAGTTCAGCTCCAGACCCAGGCAGGACTTGAGCAGGCCGCGTTCCTCCAGCAGTTCATGCAGTTGCAGCAGCAGGCCGTCCCAACTGAAGGTCTCGGGTCGGGCGAAGCCGGCCGGACGGCCGGCAACAAGGTTGGCGCGCAAAACCTGCCGGGCGACATCGCCCTCAAGCAGCGGCCCATCCAGCGCAATGGATTCGACCCAAATGGTGTGGGTTCGAACATCCGTGATGGGCGAGCGCGCCACGAAGCCGGCCCGCGCATGGTCCGAGACGATGGCCGCTGCCGGCGCGGCGGCATCCGCCGGGATCAAGGCCAACGCCGCCCCGGCCCGGCGAAACAGGGCCGCCACGCCGGCGCTCACGCCGGTGGCGTACTGAAAATTCTCCGGCTGCAGCACCAGAAGGGCATCGACGCCGGCGACTCGCATCGCACGGCCAGCCC
>JBCKPE010000123.1:0-5459 GCA_038901875.1 Burkholderiaceae bacterium | reverse complement strand
CAACCCCTATGGGCGTAGCAAGCTGGCAGCCGAGCAGGCAGTACGCGGCTATGGCGCAACCACGGGTGCGACGGTGTATGTGTTTCGCCTCACCAATGTGTTTGGCAAGTGGGCCCGACGCAACTACAACTCGGCTGTCGCAACGTTTTGTCACAACATTACCCGCGGCTTGCCAATCAGCATCAGCGACGCTGCTGCTCCGATGCGGCTTGTGTATGTGGACGACGTAGTGGAGGCTTTGCTGGCGTTGCTCGCCAAGACCGATGCCGTGGGCGACTTTGCTGAGGCTGGCCCGGTGTATGCCACCACCGTGGGTGAAGTGGCGCAAACACTTCAAAGCTTCGCCGAAAGTCGGAGCACCTTGGTCACCCCATCGGTGGGCACCGGCTTGGTACGCGCGCTTTACAGCACCTACATCAGCTACCTGCCGCCCGACAAGTTTGCCTATGAGGTGCCTCGTCATGCAGACCCACGTGGCGTATTTGTCGAGATGCTCAAGACACCGGACTGTGGGCAGTTTTCTTACTTCACGGCGCACCCTGGCATCACACGTGGCGAGCATTACCATCACAGCAAGACGGAAAAGTTTCTGGTGATCAAAGGCACCGCGCACTTTGGCTTTCGCCACATCATCACGGGCGAGACTCACGAACTGGTCACGCATGGTGGCGAAGCACGGATTGTGGAAACCGTGCCGGGCTGGACGCACAACATCACCAACGTAGGTAACGACGAGCTGATTGTGATGCTCTGGGCCAACGAGATTTTTGATCGGCAGAAGCCGGACACCGTGGCGATGAAAGTCAAACCATGAAGAAACTCAAGGTCATGACGGTGGTCGGCACGCGGCCAGAGATCATTCGTCTTTCGCGCGTGCTCGCACGGCTGGACCAGCATTGTGAGCATGTGCTTGTGCACACCGGGCAAAACTACGACTACGAACTGAACCAGGTGTTCTTCGATGACCTGGGCGTGCGCAAGCCAGATCATTTTCTGAACAGTGCAGCGGGTAGCAGCGGCGCGGCACACACCATTGGCAACTTGATCATTGCAGTCGACCATGTGCTGGCTGAGGTGCAGCCCGAGGCCATGCTGGTGCTGGGCGACACCAACAGTTGCTTGGCTGTGATACCGGCCAAGCGCCGGCAGATCCCGATCTTTCATATGGAGGCGGGCAACCGTTGTTTTGATCAACGGGTGCCTGAAGAAACCAACCGCCGCATCGTTGACCACACCGCCGACGTGAACCTGACCTACAGCACCATCGCCCGGGACTATTTGCTGCGCGAAGGACTGCCGCCTGATCTGGTGATCAAGACCGGTAGCCCGATGTTTGAAGTGCTGACGTTTTACCGGCCGCATATCGACGCATCCAACGTTTTGCAACGCCTGACGCTTCAGGAGCAGCGCTATTTCGTGGTCAGCGCCCATCGTGAAGAAAACATTGAACCCGAGCGATCTTTCACCAAGCTGGTGGCGTTGCTGAATGCTGTGGCGGAAGACCACAGTCTGCCGGTGATTGTGTCGACTCACCCGCGCACTCAAAATCGCATTGATGCCACGGGAACACGCTTTCACCCGCAGGTACGCCTGCTCAAGCCACTGGGCTTTCTTGACTATGTGAGGCTGCAGCTGTCCGCCAAGGCTGTTCTTTCCGATAGCGGAACGATCAATGAAGAGTCTTCGATCCTGAACTTTCCGGCGCTGAATCTGCGCGAGGCGCATGAGCGCCCCGAGGGCATGGAAGAGGCGGCCGTGATGATGGTGGGGCTTGAGGTGGACCGTGTGCGGCAGGGCTTATCTATATTGGCCACACAAGCCCGTGGTGATAAGCGAACACTCCGATTGGTTGCCGACTACAGCATGCCGAACGTGTCAGACAAGGTGGTGCGGATCATCCACAGCTACACGGACTACGTGAACCGTGTGGTGTGGAAGAAGTATTAGGCGAGGGTTGCCGCGATGCGGATTGCATTGATTGCGGACGCCTTTCCGCCGCTGCGTACGTCGGGAGCAATCCAGCTGCGTGACCTGTCGCGCGAATTTGTGAAGCAAGGGCATCAGCCGACCGTGCTGATACCGGCGCCGGGCCTCGATCAGCCTTGGCTACTGGAGGAGATGGACGGTGTCCAGGTGCTGCGGCTACGAGCACCGCCCACCAAGGACATTGGTTACGTGCGGCGCACACTGGGCGAGCTTTTGATGCCTTATGCCATGCTGCGCAACCTGCGCCGGAGTCCGCTGGCGCGGCAGCGCTGGGACGGCGTGGTGTGGTACTCGCCTAGTATTTTTCTTGGGCCAGCGGCAAAGGCACTGAAGAAGGCGAGTGCCTGCCGAAGTTACCTCATCGTCCGGGACATTTTCCCGGAGTGGGCGGTGGACATGGGGCTTATGGGGCGCGGCTTGCCTTATCGCTTTTTCAAGGCGATCGAGCGCTACCAATATTCCGTGGCCGATGTGATTGGCGTGCAGACGCCTGCGAATGTTGCGTACTTTGAGGCGTGGTCTTCGCACCCCGGCCGCCGCCTGGAAGTTTTGCAGAACTGGTTGGCTGAAGCGCCGGACGTGGGTTGTAGCGTCTCTGTCGCTGGCAGTCCCTTGGCAGGGCGCAAAGTATTCGTGTATGCCGGCAACATGGGGGTGGCCCAGGGAATGGGCATCTTGATTGATCTTGCGGAGCGTTTGCGCGGACAGAAGGATATCGGCTTTCTGTTTGTTGGCCGGGGCAGTGAGGCAGAGCGTCTTCGTCGTGAAGCCTCAAATCGTGGTTTGGACAACGTGGTGTTCCATGACGAGATAGACCCGGCCGAGATTCCTGGCCTCTACGCCCAGTGCCATGTTGGCATCGTCGCGCTTGACCCCCGCCACAGGACACACAACATTCCTGGCAAGTTCTTGTCTTACATGCAAAGCGGCCTGCCGGTGCTGGCGACCATCAATCCCGGGAATGATCTGGCGGCGATGATTGAGCGTGAAGGTGTTGGACGGGTTTGCACGGACCATTCGGTTGACACCTTGCAGCGCTTGGCGGAAGTCCTCGTGGACGAAATCGCCGCGGATGCCAGTGTGTCTGCCCGTTGCCGTGCACTCTCCGCAAGGCTCTTTTCTCCCGAGGCCGCGGTCAAGCAGATCACCGCAGCTTTGGCGAGATGAGCCGCAGCATTGGTCTTCATCGGTCGTCCTTGAGCAACAAGGGCGAGCGCGCAATCCACTTTTGCGCTGGCGTACACCACCGCCCGGAGCGCGCTGCCGCAATGCATATCGTTTCTCGCTGTTCACCGGCCGGCAGCGAGGTGGCAGGTCCATCGCGTCGCCCATTCGCCGCCCAACGCCTGCCCAACATCCCACGGCCGAATTACATGCATCGGGGCTTGATCTCACGAGCTTGCGGTTCAAATTTGGCGGCACTTATCGAGGCTACGGGTCCGGCAGGTGAGGCATGCCCATCTTAGTCAAGGAGAAATATTGATCGATCAAAAAGTGACTTCACGTATGCGTGCTTACCAAATGGCGTTTTGGTTTTCATGCATCGCGATTTTGGTGCTCTCGCTCGTGCCAGCCGAGCGGCTTCCGCCTAGCCTTTTTGATTGGTGGGACAAGGCGCAACATGCCATCGGTTTTGTTGTGCTTTCATTTCTCGGTCTGACAAGCTACCCATCAAGGAGGGTGTCTGTGCTGGTCGGCCTTTTGATCTTTGGGGCCGCCATTGAAATTGCTCAGTCTGTTACTGGCTGGCGCTATGGTGATCCGGTAGATTGGGTTGCGGATGCCGTTGGCGTCTTGGCCGGCTTCCTTGCATTGAGAGCAGGCAATTGGATCCCGCGACGTTGATCGCGCAGCCATCGATTCTCAAGAGATTGTTGGGTATGCAGGTGGCGGCCCCCTCACCCCTGCCCTCTCCCGCAAGCGGGAGAGGGAGGAAAGGCAGGTGGGAGGCATGTGGCCCTCCTCCGCCGTACTCGGGGCCTTCGAGGCCGATCATTCGTCCTCGCTTTTGCGGAAGATCGCCTCGACCTTTTTTGACAGAACCAACAGCGCCGCGGTTTCGGCCAGCGCCCGGTCCTTGCGCAGCAAGTCGCGCTTGACCTCCTTGATGCGCTTCCTGTCCTGCCGTGTGGCCTGCGGACTGGCGCGGGCCTTCTCGGGCTCGCGCCAGCGCGGCCGCGTGTCCGCCCCAATTCCAATCTCACGCGACACGACTTCGGTGATCGGTCGGCGCATCTGCAACAAAAGACACAGGCGCGCCCGTAGTCTGCATATCGCATATTGCGATATGATGCGCCATGCACGTCATATCGCGCAAAGTGCTGGGTGATTTTTGGTTGAAGCATCCGCCAGCAAAGACGCCGATGGAGGCCTGGCACAAGGTGGTCGAGCGCGCATCGTGGGGCATGTTCGCCGATATTCGCGATACCTTTAATTCGGCCGATATGGCAGGGGAGTTTGTTGTGTTTGATGTTGGCGCCGGGTACCGGATCGTCGCCGCGGTTCACTTCAACCGCCGAAAGATTTACCTGCGGCATGTGTTCAGCCATGCGGAATATGACGATTGGAACAGGCAACGACGGAAAAGGAGCAGGCGATGAACCTTGCACACATTGACACCGATTCAATCACCCCGATCTGGGATGACCTGCGCCAACGCCTCGGGTTTTCGCCGATCCACGGCAAGGCTCAATACAACCGCATGGTGCATTTAATGAACAGTCTGGTAGATGACGTGGGTGGAAACGAAAAACACCCGTTGGCGGACCTGCTCGAAATCGTGGGAGACATCATCGCCGCTTATGAGGATCGCCATCACCCCATGGCCGATGCCGAGCCGCGCGAAGTGTTGCGGCTGCTGATGGAGCAAAACGACCTGCAGCAAAAGGATCTGGCCATGGAGTTGGGCAGTCAGTCGGTGGTCAGCGAAATCCTTGCTGGCAAGCGCAGCATCAACGCGCGCCAGGCCAAAGCGCTGGCCGCAAGGTTCTCGATATCAGCCGGCGCGTTTCTCTGAGCAGCTTGATCACGCGCCGCTGACAAGTGGGTATACCGGACGAACGTGAGCGCTGATTCCGGCGAACGTGACCGACCTGCGAATCGGCTGCCGGGGGCATGTGCGCAACAGAGATCACGTAACAGAACCCAGTTGTCGCCAACTCAGCACCATGTGATCCTCGCGCCGACAACTCTGGTCGCCGCCATAGACCAAGATCGGATCGGCCGCTTGCGGGCCGGCGGCCTGCCGCCAACGACGCGCAGGCGCCAGCCAGTCGGCGCTGTAGGTAGAAGTGGCCCCGCTTGTTTGAACCATGCCTATCCGGTTGACACCCAAGGACACTACCCGTAGTGTCTACGCCTTGTCTGGGGCGTGCGAATGATTCCAACGTCCGGCGTACAGCGCGTCATAGGTCGGCCCTGCGACGCGAGTACCGATGCCAAGCACCGAGGCGAACGCCGTCATCGGGTAGAAG
>JBCKPE010000122.1:0-5503 GCA_038901875.1 Burkholderiaceae bacterium | reverse complement strand
GGGTTTTCGCCGACGGACAGTGCTCCGAAATGGGCCTCGCCGCACCTGATCTTGGCGCTCTCTTTGTCGCGGAGGTCGTCAGTGAAGAGGCTGCTCTTCGTTTCGACCACGAAGTAGAGGCGCTCCACGCCGTCTTTCTCAACCAGCACGGCTCAGTCTGGATTGTAGGTGCGGAGCGGGGTCGGCACTTTGAACCAACCGGGGAGCTTCGCCATTCACGGCTGACTCGCGCGATACTCGCACCCCGTTGGGCAAGCTTGGGTGGTTGTGGCTGAACATGACGCTCGCGGCATTCTTTTGCGGCGCCGATCTCCCGTGGGTAAACCGAGGTCTAGCTCAACGTCCGAGAAAGTGCTCGCCGTCGATCAACCGGGTTCGAGCGTCACCGTCGGCGATGCAATTGATTGCACAAACCCTGCGCCACCCCCGCTGGGCTTCACCCGGAGCAGCAGCTATGTGTGGCGCGGCCAGAGGCACGACCCATCATAGGCGGTCAAAAAGGTGAGTGCCCTGCCTCAACCGTGGTGAACCGCCGATGACAATCGGTTGCCGCCGGAGAGCGCGGCGCTGGAGGCGATGAAGGGGACGGGATTGCGGTGGAGGATCATGTGGGGGATCGGCTCCACCGGGCTGGGCATCACCGGCGAGATGGCAACGACCGACGTGATTGAATCACCCGACTTGGTGGTACGCGGGGTCAGCGGACGGGAACGCACGGAGATGCGCAAGTATTTTCCAATCCAGGTATGGGCCTGAAGCTGGCTTGAGTTAGCGAGTTCTGCTGTTTGGCTTGACCGGGTTAAAAATGGAAGTTTAAGGGGCCGGGGTTTTGTCTGCTGTTTTTCTTTTATGCAGGCCCCTGCCAGGCCGCCGGAGGCGCCCCCGGCGCGCATGATTTTCACGCACGATTCGGCCCGGATGCGCGAGGCTTCAGGCCTGCTGTTTGCGCCTGTGTTTGTTGAACAGCTCAAACAACTCCGCCTTGGCCTTTTGCATCTCCTGGGCCGCCTCCAAGTCAGTTTTCTCTATGGCCTTGGCCAGTAAATCTTCAAGCGTGATACCCGCTTTGAATTTGACCAAACCCTTCTCATTGAGCTGCACCAAACACTCCAGAGGCGTCTTCACATTCTCGTGCTTGTAGACCTTCTTGATCTTGCCCGTCTCGCTCACAATCTCAGTGGCGAACAGGCAGGGGCGATGCAAATTGAGCCACGAATTAAACACGCCCTCGTAGAACGCATTGATGGGCTGGGCATACTTCTGAGGGATGTGGCTGTAGCCCATATGCTTGCGTACCACACTGGCGTTCTTGCTCTCGGCCAAGGCGTTGTCGTTGCTGTGACGCGAGCGTGATTTGGTCTGCTCGATGCGCAACTTCTCCAGCATCTTGGCGACCCGGTGATTGATGTACTCCGAGCCGTTGTCCGAGTGGAAGCCTTCAATCACAAACGGGAACTGATCAATCATCGCCAGCAGCACGGGCAACAGGAAAGCCTCACTGATGCCCTGTACGCAGGCCTCAACGTGCCATTGGCTTGACGCATCCACACAGGTGATGTGGTAGACCCCCTTGACGCCATCGAGGTCGCCTTGGTGGACGCTGTCTATGCGCACCCAGCCAGCGCGTCCATTGGGCCGTGGCGCCTTGCGCACGCCGATGGGGTTGCACACCGGGCGGGTATGGGTGAAGCGGGTGCGCCGGGCCTGGTAGCCAGTGCTTTTGCGCAGGTTGTACAGGTGCGAGACCGACAAATCGGCCAGGCGCTCGTAGCGGGGATCGCCGTACACGTTGTAGGCCCGGTGCAAGAGATGTGCAATGGCCGGGCCACAGACGTCCTCATTGGCGCGGTCCATCTCCACCAGCAATTCGATGTCGCTGGCGGTGTACTTGCGGGCAAAGGGCGCTGCCGGGGCGCAGTAGCGTTTGGCCAGTGGGGCTTGTGCCAGGCGGTTGTCAATCCAGCGCGCCACCAGGCGGGTGATCTGGGTACGGCTGTAGCCACTGGTGCGACGCAGGTAGGCCAGCACCACGCCGCGCTCGCGTTTGTTGCGCTGGGGGTAGTCAAAGCGTTTGAGGACACGGCTGATGTGCTCATATCGCTGGGTGTCATCTTCCCCGGCAGCGCCTGTAAAACTGACCTCGGGGGTTGCGTCCAGAAATTCTTGCAGTTGCGCAATCGTGCGCAGCTTGGTCTCGTCCATGTTGATCACCATCCTTGCGATGATCAAGCCGACAGCAGTTCAAGCTCAAATTCGACTCCTCAGGCTCATTCCTGGGTGGAAATACGGGCCGCCTTCAGGCCCATACCACGTTGGACAAGGCTACCGATTGACGGAGGGTGTACACTTATCCACAATCGCTGATCTCAAACTCAGCGATCCCTCCTGGGTCAATTTTGAATCGGCATGGTGGGTCAATATTCAATCGGCACCGACAGGAGGGTGGGACATGGTTCAAGTAGCAGTGGGCAAGAAGAAGAAGCGCATCGTCACTAGCCAGGTGAGAGAGCCGGAGCCTGGCCTGTGGTCGAACTGCTTCGTCGTGGGCGATCAGTTCTACATCTCGGGCATGGTCGCGCGCGATGAAACCGGCAAGCTCGTCGGGCCGGGCGATCCCTATGCCCAGTCGATGCAGGCGCTCAAGAACTTCAAGGCCTATGTCGAAGCAGCCGGCGCTACCATGGACGACGTGCTGCGCATCACGGTCAATTTGACCGATATTCGCTACCGGCCAGCCTTCATCGATGCCCGCCGGCAGTTCTTCAACGACGATTTTCCGACCGCCGTTCTGGTCGGCAACGTCACACTTGCTTCGTCGGAACTGCTGGTCGAAGTGGACGGCCACGGCGTGATCGGCTGTGGCACCTGACGGCGTGCTCAGATGCGGCCGCTTCATGTCGGGTTCATCATCGCCGGGGCAATGCTGCCCCGAAGCAACCTGCGTGCGTAGTGGCGGATTGAGGTGCTTGATGCGGGGTGGGATTTACGTATTGAACAACGACAGGTTGTGCATGCTGTGGGTGGCGAATTCGTATCATGACATCGTCGCGGCGTTCGAGGCGCGTGACATCGAGGGTGCTGCGGCGCTGAGCCGGCTGCACCGCCGCGAGGGGGCTCAGGCGGAGGTCTTGCATGACGGTACAGGCTAATGTGGTAGCGGTGCGGGCCCAGCCGCGCGAAAGTCGGTTTACTCGCCTATTCAGCAGGACACCCGGCGGCACCGACGACCTCGTGCGCGATCCGCTGCGGCTCCGGTGGGGATTGTTCGCGCTACCGGGAGTGCTGATCCTGAGTGCGGTGTTCGCGATACCCGTGGTTGCCCTCGTCGGTAAGAGTTTCTTTCGTGATGCCGGCCGCACCCGATTGGAGCCCGGCTTCACGCTGGACAACTACATCAGGTTCTTCTCCGACGGCTTCTACTGGCGCGTCCTGTTCGATACGTTCCTACTCGGTGGCGTCGTGGTCACGGCCTGCGTTCTGCTGGCATATCCGGTGGCCTATTTTCTGGCGCGGACGCAGAACCGCCATCGCGGGCTGCTTATCTTCCTGGTCGTGGCGCCCCTGCTGATCAGCGTAGTGATCCGCAATCTCGGCTGGATTCCAATACTGAGCTCGAACGGTTTAGTCAACTGGATCTTGCTAGTGCTGGGGATCGTCGATGAGCCGGTCAAGCTGCTCAACAACTTTACCGGCGTTGTCATCGGCCTGACCCACTCGCTGCTACCCTATATGGTGCTTATGCTGATCACCGTGATCCAGAGTATCGACCGTTCCGTCGAAGAGGCCGCCCTCAATTTGGGTGCGACCCCATGGCAGACGTTCCTGCGCGTTATTCTCCCGCTTAGCCGCCCCGGCTTGATCGGTGGCTATCTGCTTGTGCTGACGACCGCGGTGAGCGCCTTCACGACGCCGGCGGTGATGGGCGGGCGCCGCGTTCTGGTTCTGCCCATCTATATCGAGCAGCAGATTCGATATGCGCTGCAATACGCATTCGGTGCGACGGCCGCCACCATTCTTCTCTTGACTACCGTCCTACTTACCTTGATGTCCCTCAACCAGTCGAGGGAAGGGCGCTGAGATGCTGGTCCGATTGTTCCATGTCGTCGTGTCGATCATATTTCTGTTCATGCTGTTGCCAGTGTTCTACGTCGTCCTGAGTTCGTTCAATCAATCCCCGTCGCTCTCCTTCCCCCCGTCGGGGTTTACGCTGGATTGGTACCGCAAGATCCCCGAGCCGTTTTGGCAATCCCTTCGTCTTAGCGTCGTGGTCGGGGTTAGCACGGCGGTGATCGCCACGGTGCTCGGGACCGTCGTCGCCATCAGAATCATGCGATCGAGCAGCCGGTGGAACCCCTTGTTCGGCGCCCTGTTGCTGTCGCCCCTCATGGTGCCGCCTCTGGTCATTGGCGCCGCCCTGATGATGTTTGGCAGCGTCATGTGGGATCTGGTGGGCATCAATCCGACCGGCAACACGTTTTCTGTGATCGCCGGGCATTTCGCGCTGGCGTTGCCCTTGGTCATCCGTTCCGTGATGGCGGCGCACGCCCACTTTGATTTCAGCATCGAGGAAGCCGCGCTCAATCTCGGCGCCACCCCGCGGCAGGTCTTCTTCAAAGTCACCCTGCCCGCGCTCATGCCAGGCATTACGTCCGGTGCGATTTTCGCCTTTCTGCTCTCGCTCGACGATGTGGCGATCGCGCTTTTTGTCGGCTCCGGCGACGAGCAGACCCTGCCGGTCAGAATCCTGTCGACCCTCGAATACAGTTTCTCGCCGACCCTCATGGCGATCTCGGCCATCGTGGTTTACGGTTCGATCCTTCTCATGCTGATTATCGATCGGCTGGTCGGGCTCGAGAAGATCTTCGGATTCGGCCGGGGATAACCCGGCTTTGCAGGCCCAACCGCGCGCCGCAAGACAGAGACGACGTCATTTCGTGAATTCCCGCGCGCTGCCGGCAATGCGATGGCGCGCCATACCGCCAGGAGATAGGTCATGCCGGAAATAAAGTTAGGAACCCCAGCAGTCAATACCGAAGAATACCTACAGGCACTCGTCGATCTGTCGCAATCCGAGGAGCCGACGGTCTTCACCATGACCGCGAAGCTGCCGACCCAAGGCAGGTCGGATATTCCGCTAGGGGCGACGGGCAATATGAGTGTCATTCTCAAGGCCTATGCATCCGGCGGCGAGAACGCGCTGCATGCCCATGTCCGTGAAGATCATACCTTCATCATCCTTCAGGGGCGGGCAACCTTCTACGGGATTGGGAACCGCACGCTCGCGGTTCTTGGCCGATACCAAGGAATTCTGCTGCCCAAGGGGGCGTATTACCGCTTCGAGGCCGGTATCGAGGAGCAGTTGGTGATGCTCAGGGTTGGGGCTGCCGAAATGTTCCCCGATCCGGTAGCTGCCTTTGCCCGGGTCGATCTGGACGGCAACGATCTCGACGGCTATGCCGCCGAGAACAAAGAAGAACCCGTTCGCTACGACCAGGAAAAGTGG
>JBCKPE010000121.1:0-5550 GCA_038901875.1 Burkholderiaceae bacterium | reverse complement strand
CGCGGGCGTGAGGTTGATGCCAATGGCGCCTATCGTGGCACGGCTAGTCATCATTACAGAATAGGGACGGAACAGCGTGGATGAGCAGTTGTCCAGGCCCTCATCCGAGCATTGCTCCGAGGATGCGTCCAGGAAAATACCGTCAGCGGCGGTGATGTCCGTGGGCGTGAACCAGTTTACTGTACCGTTCTGCCAGAACCGCGGGGTATCGCGCGCTGGTGTGGCGCCACCATAGAACTTGAACGCCTTCTCGGTTTTGGCAAGCGTCCATCCCCTTGGCATACCCTTGTCGACCTTGGCCAGTTTATGGCCAGGAAACCGCAGGCGCACGAACCACTCGCGGTAGATTTGCTCGGCCATGCGCTCCAGCAGCGCGACGCGGCGCCGGTTGTTGGCGATCAGGTCGTCGTAGGCGGAGAGGATGGCAGAGATTTTTTGCTGCGTCGGTAGTGGTGGCAGATTGATTGGGAAGCTTTTGAGTGTGGCTGCGTTTAGGTTTTGCTGCGAGCCGCCAAGCTTGAGACCAACCAAGTTGTCATAGCTTCCCTTGAGGTAGTGATAGACGTAGCGATAGTCGGCAACTGATGGGTTCAGGATGAAATTGCAGCACGCCTGATTGGTCGCGAGCGGCACCTTATTTATCGCGACATTGCCAGCCGTATCTCCGTCGCCGTACATGGCAACAACCAGACTATTCGCAGGTATGAGTTTGGCTGACGATTCCCGCAACCCACGTTCGGTAATGTGCTCCTCGGTCTCCCAGACGAAGCCCTTTTTGATCTCGCCGGTCTTGAGCCAAGGGATCGTGCCACCTTCGTAGTATTCGCGAATCGAGCGCAGCGGAGTCCCTCCTGAAGTGACCTTGGAACAGAGGTCGCCTAGCGGGACAGACGACCACACATTCATGCCTCCCCCGCCAGCAACTTCACATTCCCCGCAATCACATCCTCCAGCGCCCGCGCCTCGGTGTTCAGGCGGGTCAGCTCGTCGTTCATCTCCAGCAGGCCGCTGATGAACTCCTCCTCGGTCTTGCCGTCTTCCTCGATCACCACGCCCACATAGCGGCCGGGGTTGAGGGACCAGTCCTGTTCCTCCACCTCGCTGCGCGTGGCCAGCTTACACAGGCCGGTGACATCTTCGTACTGCGCTTTCGGAAACCGCTCCTGCAGCCACTGGATATGGTTGAACCAGGTTTCGGTGGCCCTGACGTCGGTGTGCAAGGCTTCGAGCGCGGTCTTCAGGGCCTTGGTCTTGCGGTCTGTGCTGCCGCGTTTGCCCTCGGCCTTGGCGGCCTCAGCTTGCCGCTTTTCAAGATGCCGCAGGGTTTTGTCCAGGGCTTTCAGGTCTGTGTGCAGGGCCGTGAAGAAGGGGGTGAAAGCAGCGCGCAACATATGCTGCGCCGTGTTGTGAGCCTCGATGGGCTCTGCCCGAGCGGCCTTGCCAGGCGTCTGCAAAAACGTGAGATAGCCCGCGTAGCGCTCTTCCAGGTGAGCCACGCTTTTCCACTGCTTCTTGAGGTCGGCCACGGTCTTTCTGGCTGCGGGGTCGTCCAGCGCCTCGAACATTTGGGCGCACAGCGCTTCCACGCTGGCCTGGTGCGCACCCAGGCTGGCCACGCCCTGCTCAAGATAGTGGTCCATCAGCGCGCAAAAGCGCTCGCGCCGACCCTTGTGCAACTGGCTGATGACGGCGATGTTGGCGATCTGTTGGTCGGTGAATTCGCGGTGCGCGCGGTCGATCTGGGTGAAGATGTTGCGCGCGTCGATGAACAGGATGCGCTCGTCCTGCTTGCCTTTGTCAAAGAACCACAGCGTGGCGGGCAGCGTCACGGTGTAGAACATGTTGCTGGGTAACGTGAGCATGCCGTAGATCAGGTTGGCCTCGATCAAGCGGCGCCGGATGTCGGCTTCGGAGTGGCGGGCGTCGCTGGCGCTGTTGGCCATCACCAGCGCGGCGCGGCCATTGGGCTTGAGCGAGGTGGCGAACAGGTTGATCCACAGGTAGTTGGCGTTGGGCACGGTCTCGGTGCCCGCGTCGGCCTTCTTGAGTTTGGTCTTGTTGCGCGGGATACCCCAGGTGTTGAAACGCGGGTCGTTCTCCACGGCGGCGATGGCCACGTCGTCCACATTGAAGGGCGGATTGGCCAACACATGGTCGAACTGGCCGAAGCTGCCATGCGGGTCTTCGGTGTAGGTGTTGGCTTGCACCACGGTGCCGCGCAGGCCGTTGACTGCGAGGTTCATCTTGGCGAGCTTGACGGTCTCCATCGTCTTTTCCTGGCCATAGACATAGATGCTGTCCTCGGCCTTGCCCTGCTTGGCCAGGTTTTCACGGTGGGCCGCGATGAACTCGGCGGACTGCACAAACATGCCGCCCGAACCACAAGCGGGGTCAAACACCTTGCCGCCGTGCGGCTCGATGATTTCCACCATCAACTTGACCACCGAGCGCGGGGTGAAGAACTCACCACCGCCCTGACCCTCGCTCATCGCGAAGTTGGCCAGGAAGTATTCGTAAATCTTGCCGAATAGGTCGCCGCCCGCGTCCACCGGAATGTCGGCAAAGTTCTTCAGCAGCCGCTGGGCCATGCCCTTGTTCTGCTCGGACCGGGTGAGGCGGTAGTACTCCTGCTGCGGCAGCACACCCTGCAGCTCGGGCTTGTAGTCCTCGATCGCCGCCATCGCTTTCTGGATGGCCTTGGCGATGTCTTCCTTCTCGGGCAGGTTCAGCAGGTATTGGTAGCGCGCATGGGCGGGCAGAAAAAAGCCGCAACGCTCGATGGCGATGTCGCTCAGCGGCTTCTCGCGGCGGGTGCTCTTGAGCCGCTGGTATTCGGCCAGGATGGCGGCTTCATGCTGGCGGTACTTGTTGTCGGCGAACTTCAAAAAAATCAGGCCCAGCACCGGGGTGGAATACTCGCTGGCCTTGAGGTCGGAGTTGGCGCGCAACGCGTCAGCCGCGCGCCACAGGTCCGTTTCCAGTTTCTTCAGTTGCTCTTTGTTCATTGGGCGGCATCATGCCCGAATCGTCCCGGTCCAGGCCCCAATGAAGTCCCGGGCCGATTCGGCCACCTGCAACGCGGTGGAACCCGGCTTGTACAGCGCTGAGCCGATGCCAAAGCCGTTGGCGCCGGCAGCGCGATAGCCGGCCATGTTGGCGGGCGTGATGCCCCCCACCGGCAACAGCAGGGCGTCGCTCGGCAGCACGGCGCGCAGTGCCTTGACGGCGGCGGGCGGAATCATTTCGGTCGGGAACAGTTTCAGGCCATGCGCGCCAGCAGCGAGCGCAGCAAAGGCTTCGCTGGCGGTAGCCACGCCGGGCAGGCAGACCATTCCAAGCCGAACCGCTTCGCGCACGACGTCGGCGCTGAAGTTGGGCGACACCACCAGTTGGCCGCCAGCCTGAGCCACCTGGCGCACGTCGTCCACGCTGAGCACGGTGCCGGCGCCAACGACCGCCTCGGGAAACGCCTGCGCCAGCGCGGCAATGGATTGCAACGGGCTGGGCGAGTTGAGCGGGACCTCGATCAGCGGCCAGCCGGCTCGCAGCAGCGTCGCGCCAAGGTCCAGCGCCTCGACCGGCTCCATACCACGCAGGATGGCCAGCAGCGGCAGGCGGGCAAAAGCAGCGTGAAATTTAACGACGTGGTTCATGGCGGTCATGACGAAGTGGCTGCCTTATCTTCGCCGAGTTGTCGCGCTATTGCCCAGAGACCCTGCCAGGTTGCCTGCGCGCCCAGCACGGTGGGAGTCAGCGCGCGTTGCGCCAGGGCGCGCTGGTAACGCGCGGTCAGCGCTTCCGAGCCTATCAGCACCAGTGGCTGCTCCGGATCGATCTCGGGCTGGGCTCGCAGTTCTTCGCCGATCACCAGGCCCGACAGGTAGCTCGGCAGCGCATCGGTCTCCAGCCGCTCAAACAGCGCCAGGGTCCGGGCGCTGAAAGCCGTCTGCAGCAGGCTCTGACCTGACAGGGCCTGCGCCAGGCCCTGGTCAAAGGCCGCCGGAAGCAGCTCACCATCGTCAGCGGGAAGGGTGCGCGCCAGGATCGAATGCCGGCGCAGCAGTGCGTAGAACTCGCCGGTCATGAAGGTGGCGAAATGCTCGATGCGGCCCTCGCGCAGCTGCACCCATTTGCTGTGGGTGCCGGGCAGCAGCAGCGTGGCGTTGCGCAGTCCCAGCAGGCCGACCGCTCCGAGCACCTGGGTTTCTTCGCCGCGCATCACATCAGGAATTCCGTTTCGCTCGCAACTCATGCCGGGCACGATGGCAACGCGCTTGTGCGCCGAGTCGGGCCAGGGCAGCCACTTGAGTTGTCGTGCCAGCTCGGAGAACCCGGCCGGGCAGGGGCAGTAGGGCGCCTCGATCCAGCCCTGGCGGCTGCCCGCCATGCCCGAAATCAGGCACAGCGCATCGTCGGTGCCCATCCAGTCGCCGCAAAAACTCTCGAACACGGCAGAAAATCCGCCCGGCTTCACGTTCAGGATGCCTTGCGGCGATTCGCGCTGTTGCTGCACCTGCCCCTCGTCGTCGAGCAGCGCACCGCGTAGCGAGCTGGTACCCCAGTCCAGCGCGACCAGATGATTCATGACATTGGTTTCACAGCAGGGCGCGCACCTGATCGGGCCGTGGCAGTGGCGCAACCGCGCCGAACCCCTGCACGGCGAGCGCTGCGGCGGCATTGGCATAACGTGCTGCCTCAAGCAACCGGTCACCCGCGGCAAGTCGAGCCAGCAGGTTGCCGCAAAAACAGTCACCGGCGCCGGTGGCGTCTCGCAACGGAACGCGGTGGCCTTCAATCCGGATTTGCATTCCGCCTTCGCTCACAATGCAGCCCTGCTCGCCCAGCTTGAGCACAACCCGTGCGGCGCCCTGGGCATGGCACCAGTCAACAATCCGCTCTGGCTCCTGCTCGCCGCAGAGTGCCTGCAGATCTTCCAGGCTCGGCAGAAACAACTGGCACAGGGCGATGGCCTGCAACAGCTTGGGGCGCGCCTGCTCGAGCGACCACAGCTTGAGCCGCAGATTGGAATCGAACGACACCAGCGCGCCGGCGGCAGCGGCATCGCGCATGGCCTGCAGGGCCGTCGCGCAGGCGCTCGCCGATATCGCCAGCGAGATGCCCGACAGGTGCAGGATGCCGGTACTGCGGAGAATTGTGTCGGCCGGCGCAGCGGCCAGCCATGCCGGTGTCATGCCGCTTGCCGCCGAGCCGGCGCGCCGGTAACTGAATTCGTGACTGCGCTCGCCATGGGTGACAAAGTACAGACCGGTCGGCGCGACGCTGTCCTGTTCGATGCCTTCAGTGTTCACGCCTTCGCGCTGCCAGAGATCGCGCAGCGACTGACCGAAACTGTCCTGACCGAGCCGGGTCAGGTAGGCGGTGCGGGCGCCAGCGCGGGCTGCGGCAATGATCGGGTTGCTGGTGTCACCGCCAAAGCCCTGCAGGTACTGTGGCTCGCCCGGCCGCGTCTGGTTGAACTCGACCATGCCCTCGCCCAGGGCAACGACGTCGAAGCGCTTGCGATGCATCATGGTTCAATGATTGTGTCTG
>JBCKPE010000120.1:0-5642 GCA_038901875.1 Burkholderiaceae bacterium | reverse complement strand
CATTATCTTTTTTTATTATTACCAATTTATCAACCCCTTCTTGCGTTGGAAAAACACCGATACTGATCCACGGGGGAGGCGAGGGCGTTTTGAAAAATGGGAGGGCCGCAATAACCACCGCGAGTACAAAGAAAAAGCAGGCAAGCCACTGGTTCAGCTTGAACGCCTGCAGCAGACTGGCGACGAGTTGATCGCTTGGTCGATTTGGAGCGTCAATAACTTTTACGCCTAACTCATTGAGTTTGTAAAAAGCCAATGCCGCGAGGAGCAAACCAAAACCAGTAAAACCGGATTGAAGGATTTGAAGTACAGTCATGAAGTGAATTCCTTTCATTTTGAGACGAGGGCTAAGGTGATGCCTGCTCGGCATTTCTAGCAGTTCAAAGACAAAAAGGCGAGCGGCTTTTGCACACTCGGGAAGTCGCTTGCCCCGTGGATCAATAGTCCAAATTCCAATTTGCCGCCGCCGGCAAAGTCGCAGAAGCGCCAAGAATCCGTGCAAGTGTCGCCTTGATGACCGCGACATCATTATCAAAGCTGCCATGGGCCGATTCGATTTTCCTTGCGCCAGAATCGATTTGCCGGGCATCGGTGACATCCAGTAGGGAGCCAGGACGACCGCTGCCATTTTGGAAAAATGCTTTCGTCGGCATGTTGCCGTTCCACCAAAATTTCTGCCACGCCGTCAAGGTGGCCTGCATCTGCGCCAGACGCGGCTCGTTCCAGTGTTCGTCAGTGTTGCACTTGGGGTCGAACGCTTTGAGCAGGCCCAAGAGCGGCGTCTTGTGTTGGTCTTCCAGCGCGCGGCTTACAAGGTAAAGCAATGATTTTTGGTACGGGCCTACGGTGTCGTCACATTCCACGTCGTCCGACAGCGTATCGATATGAAAAGCTTGGCGCGGCAGTATTTTGCTGCTGTTAACCGCCGGCACATAGTGGGCGTTGGCAAAGGCTACCGTGCAGGCCGGTGCAAAGAGCGAGCAGGAGGCAATTTTCTGTTTTGTCGAGCCCGTTGCGAACAAGTCAAGCAGATGGCCGAGTGCGATTGACCCTGCTGAGTGGCCGATGAGATGCAATTCAAACTGGTTACCTGCAGTTGCTCGCAAGTCGGCGATGGCTGCTGCCATCATGACCAAAGCGTTGCCCGTTTCGGCGCCGAGCATGGCATTTTGTTTCATCTCGGACCAAATGCTTTTCGCTCCCAGCGTTTGGGCGAGAATTTCGATTCCACGGTCCCAGGTGTCGGTGGCCTGTTCCTTTAGCTTGTCGAACCAGCCGGCCGAGAACGGTCGATCCGTTCCGATTTCTTTCGCGTGGTCGTCCAGGATGTCACGGATACTTTCGCCGGCACCGGTCTTCCAGGTGAGGAACAATGGATAGATTCCGTTGGCCTCGAAATAGGGAGCAAGCAGACGCGTGCGCACCACCGAGTCCTCTTCGCTGTTCAGGCCTCCATGCACATAAAGCGCGAAGCGTTTGACGGGACTTGCCTTGGCTGCCGGATTGTTGGCGAAGAACTCCTGCGCGTTTTTGCTCACAACTTTGGTAATCGCGGCTCCGGCGTCGGCACACTCGACCAGGCGATTGATCGGCATGCCGTTGTTGCCCATGACCACCATGCGCTCGCGCGCACCGGCTTCGTCTAGCGGGTTCCAATAGGGTTTGCTGGTCGGGGCGTCCGGGAGTGTGCTCTCGGCGCCTGACAGATGTGCGGTGAGACCGCCCGAACCGGCTGCGAAGGCGCGTGGCGAGCGTACCAACGAAGCGCCCCTGCTGCGCGTGATCGGGACACCCAATGAGACAGTCCACGCATCAGTGCCATTGGCAACCCAGTCACCATAGGTGAGGAGAGCGAAACCAGACAACCCCCAGCTACGGCCCCATGAGTTCTGCACCACAAAGCCTTGACTGGTGTAGCCGACCAGAGCGAAGGAATGGCCGCCGCTTACTTTGGTCTTGCTGTCGTAAGGAATTACCGGCAAGCTGGAGTAATCAGAAAATTGACCTTTTTGCTGCTGTAGAGTCCAGCCGTTATGCACGTCGCCGGAGCAGTAAATCGCCCCGATTTCTGCCAGCGCGGCCTGCATGTCTACTACCGAGTTTTTATCGATTCTGTAGTACACGCCGAGTGGTCGTTGCACCGCATCTGCGTCCCAGCCCTTGACCGGCTCTTCAAATGCCGGTACCGCACCGCTTTTCGGGTTAACCGTGTACGGCCAAAGTGTCCGCTGGCAAACGCCATGCTTGTGCCAGCCCTTGAGTGCGCCTCGGCAACTCGAACCGGAATAGTCTTCACCCGGCCATTCGTCGTAGAACTTTGCCAGGTGATAGAGCATGCGCGGGCTCACGTTGACGCCCTTGTCGCCACGCGCCCAGAATAGATAGTTGATTGTGGCGGCGATACCAAAACCAGTGCATGCCCCCTCCTGGCCCTGATCAAGGACGCGGTCGGCTGCTGGATCAAGGTAATCAGGAAGATACTTTTGCACGTCTTCGCGCTTTGGAAACTCCGGCGGCAGGTTGGTCACGCGCGGTGTGTAGGGGCGATCCCGCACATCAAGCCTGTCGGCCCGCGCGTCGAGGGTGATTTTGCGATTTTTCAAACTGGCAATGGTTCGAGCCATGCGGAATTTTCCTTAATGTGGATGAGAGGCGAGGGCAGGTTGACCTGGTTTTGTGAATTCGTCAGTTATCACTTTGGCGTTCAGACCAGACCGGCAAACCAGGCAAAGATGGTTGCCGGGCGGGCGAAGACGGTTGGTAGCGTTTCCTGCACGGCCTCCCCGGTGGCCCGGTCGTTGCCTGCGGAACAGTGGATTACTTTGGTCGGGGATAGGAATTCCAATCGCATGAGCCCAAGTATCCCACCAAAAATCGGCCCCATAGAACACGCACACCCACAGTCGCCAGTCTGATTTGCCAGAAATTTGCGCCATGATCGTCATGATCGGCGCACCGCGCTGCCCATAGACACAGCCCTACCCCGACGGGGCCATTGCCAGCCTTCGCAAGCTCAGCAAATTCACCAAGTGGTGCGCTGGTCTTCGGGATAGTCTGGCGGTGATTGGTTTGTCATGTCCCAGTCCGGCTCAGCCTCAACACCCTCCCCCCTGCTCCTGCGCGCCACACTCATCCCACAGCGGTGGCCCGCGTGCCGGGGTGATGCGCGGGGCTTCGCTGTCCACACCGATGTGCTCAAGGATCTTGTGGATGTCGGCGCTGAATGTGATGAAGGCGATGATGCGCATGGGGCCGCCCTTTCACTTTGTCGAACTCGGTTTGCAGTTCGTCCAGAAACAGCGGCTTGATGAGTTTGAGGATGTTGGTTTCGCTGGTGTAGTGCGCCCAATTCGCGCCGTCGATCCTGGGCGTCGAGTTCGATGACACGCTGGAACATGGCGCCGAAAATCGCCGGCGAGATATTGCCCCAGTTGCGTTTGGCCAGGTCCAGCAAATGGGCACGCATGGCCGCAGTGAACGCGGGCGGGTCGATGTAGCCGTCCTTGCCGTCGAGCTTCTTGACCCGGCGCTCAAAGGTGCCAACCTTGCGGCGCTTGATTCCGAAGACTTCGAAAAATTCGTCCCAGAAACTCTTGGCGTCAGCGTCCTCGCGCTCGACATGCCGCCACTCGCTGGAAAACGACCGGGCACGGTTGGCGATTTCATTCCAGTCGAGCGGCATGGCCTCCAGGGTTCCTGTGATTGGTTCTTGTTGACCCTAGGAGCCTGTTAAACTCTCGCTCTGCAAGGCCTAAAGAGTGGGCCAGCCAAGTAGGTTGTGGTCACGGCGTCACTTTATGAATATATGGGCAGCGTCGCTATCGTCGATGCCCCCGACCGCTTTGAGCAGTTGGTGCGTTGGGATGGTCGCTCCTCTCAATCGAAGAGGGCCAGGGAAAGCTCGTTTACGTCTTCCTGGCGACAAATTAGCTTCGCTACAGATGCGGGCAGAGGAAGCTTCTGCAACTCTTTCGGTTCGATCTTTCTGAGCCCACCCCTGTATTCACGTCCGGCAGCGTGCTCGTCGATCCATTCGACGGCCGTCGCGTTCAGCACGTCTACGAGTTGATCCCAAATTGGTGCGGTTGTCGCTGCGTGTCGAAACCATCCACCGAGAATGTTGGTAAGGTGATGGACACGAGCAGTGTTTACCACGAACCGTGGAGCACCTCGAAAGAAGTAGGTGATGAACACATCGGGAGGCCGCGGCGGAATGGGGAGGGAGAACCAAGTCTTTAGCCGATGAGCGGTCGGCGTGGAGTGTAGGCCTCGTTGTATGCCCTCCCGAAGGTACGCTTGCACCGGAGCCTCGAGATCTTGAATATCGTCGCTCGGAAGGCTCAGGAGCCAACACGGGTGACCAGAAAGACGCAGAGCTTCCCAGTCAGCCGACGAGAACTCTCGATTCTTATTGCTGATACGAGTGGGCAGTACCGGTAAAAGCCGACGGCGAGGAATTTCCCGTTTCCGTGCTTCTGCGTCTGTCAGGACAAAAAAGTTATTGCAGCCTGTCGATATACCCCTCTTGACCTCAAGTGCGTCACCAACTACGTACCCGTGCTGCGAAGTCCTTCCCTGTGTAGACATCCGCACCCCCGTTCGCTCAAAGACAAGGAACAGGGCAAGCGCATTCGACTGTTGCTTCTCAATTTTACTTTCTGGCACGAAATGCTCGTCCCAGCGCCAACCATGAATGCGCCCGAGATCGTCCCGCAGTCGCCGTGAGTGCGCAGCTCCAGCGGCCTCTCTCGGGAAAAAAAACAGCAGGCGAGGACTCGATTTGCCAGTGCCGATATCTGACGAATTTTGCCCGACGATATCAGCGGCGCGACACAGAAAGTAGTTTCCGGCACCAGAGAAGGCCGACAGAGTGATGCCTAAGCTGCCTCTTAGAGCAGCGAGTATACGATTCCGACCGCGAAGGTTTTGAAACCGAATGAACGGTGGATTTGAAATTATCACCGTGGGTGGTATTAAGCCGTGTGTCTCAAATGCGGGGCGCTGAAGAGCCAAGAAGTTTGTGTACCAGATCTTGAAGGATGGAGGCGCACCAATAGCGGCCAAGACATGGGCGGCGCAAAGAGCAAGTATCGGGTCATTCTCGACACCGGTGTACGACCGAATGTCCAGTCCTGCCTTTACGAGTGTCTCAGCGAAAACAGCCGTCCCAGCACCAGCATCGCAGACTGACTCCGTCCTACCGAGTCGCGCAACCTTAATGGCCCAATCGGCAGCTTTCGAATCTGTGAAGAACTGTCCTATCTGCTTTCGGTGCGCAAGGGGGCGTGCCGATGTATAGAGGCCTGCGAGTAGTCCAGCCGCGTTAGCGCCGCAGGCTAAACCCTGCCGCAAAAGCGTAACTGCTCCCGGTAGATCGGGAGTACGACATGCGACCGGGTACGTTGGACAATCGATGATACGGCCGAATGTGTTCTTCGTAGCCGCAGCAACCAGTAGCTGAAGAAGTGTCTCGACTGACCCTTTTACAAATCTACTAAGCTCCGAGACTACAAAATCCGCTTCTGAGGTCAATTGTCCATCCCCAAAAATTTCCTTAGCTCCTGGGCGATCTTCTCTTCGACAGGCGTAAAAGAGACGCTGACCAGATTACGGATATTGGGGTGACACAGCACACGCACTGG
>JBCKPE010000119.1:0-5709 GCA_038901875.1 Burkholderiaceae bacterium | reverse complement strand
AGACCAGCGAGCTCTGGATGAAGCTGATGCTGCATGAACTGCGCGCGGCCATTCAGGGCGTGGCGAAGGATCAGCTTGGCTCGACCTTCAAGATGCTGGCCCGGGTCAGCCGCATCATGGAGCAGCTGGTTCACGCCTGGGACGTGCTGGCGACCATGACCCCGCCCGAGTACAGCGCGATCCGGCCCTACCTGGGAGAAGCCAGCGGCCTCCAGAGCATGCAGTACCGCTGCGTCGAGTTCGCGCTGGGCAACAAGAACGCGGCGATGCTCAAGGCCCATGCGCACCGACCCGACCTGCTGCGACAGGTGAGTGACGCGCTTGAACAACCTTCGCTGTACGACGAGGCCTTGCGCCTGCTGGCGCGCCGCGGCCTGGCGATTCCGGCGACCCATCTGGAGCGCGACTGGAGCCAGCCCTACATCAGCAACGACGAAGTGGAACAAGCCTGGTTGCAGGTGTACCGCAACCCCGAGCGCTACTGGGATCTGTACCAGCTTGGCGAGGAACTGACCGATCTGGAAGACGCGTTTCGCCTTTGGCGTTTTCGCCATGTGACGACGGTCGAGCGCATCATCGGCTTCAAGCGCGGCACCGGTGGCACCAGTGGCGTCGGCTATCTGCGCAAGATGCTTGACGTCGTGCTGTTCCCGGAAATCTGGAAGCTGCGTACGGATCTTTGATCCATCACCGCTCAATCAGCCTTGAAGCCGCTGGCCTTGATGGCCGGGCCCCAGACTATCTTGTCGGCGGCCAGGCGGCGCGCCAGCTCATCGGCCGACCCGGGCGCCGCATTCAGCCCAAGTTTGCCCAGGCGTTCCACCACGTCGGGTGATTTCAATGCCGCCTGAATCGAGGCATTCAGTTTGTCCGTCGTCGCCTTGGGCATGGCGGTGGGGCCGAAAAACGCGAACCAGGCGCTGGCATCGACATCCACCCCCTGCTCCTTGAAGGTCGGCACCTCCGCAAACTGAGCTGCGCGCAGTGCGCCCGATGTCGCGATCACGCGCAACTTGCCGGCGCGGTGATGCTCGGCGAACTCGGCCGGCGTATCAATTCCGACCGCGATCTGACCGCCAAGCAGATTGGTCACCAGCGGCGCGCCCCCTTGGAACGGAACGTGGACCAGCTTGACGCCGCTGCGGCTTGCCAGCAGCTCACCCAGAAAATGTGGCATGGAGCCGGCCGCCGGCGAGCCAAAGTTGGCCTTGTCCGGATGGGCCCTGTACCAGTCAATCAGCTCGCGCAGATTCGTCGCCGGCGTGGCGGGTCCCACGGCCAAGGCCAGCGGGAAGGTCACCGCATTGCCAATGGGCGTGAAGTCCGTGGTGGTGTCGTACTTGATGCTGCTGAACACCAGGGGCTGCACCACCATGACGGCAAAGGGGACCAGCATCAAGGTGTTGCCATCGGCTGCGGCATCTTTCACGGCCTGCGCCGCGATGCGTCCGCCCGCGCCGGCGCGGTTTTCCACAACGACCGGAACGCCCAGCGAGTCTTTCATCTTGTCGGCAAGAATCCGGGCCGTCGTGTCGGCCGAACCTCCCGGCGGAAAGCCGACAAGAATCCTCACGGGCTGGGCTTGCGCCAGGCAAGGCAGGAATGACAACGCCAGCAGTGAAGCCAGCACAATGCGCCGAATCATCATGATCCTCTGATATCGTGGTCGAGAAATTGATAGTCGCACACAAAGGATGCCCCATGGCTCGGTTGAAACCCCTACCTCCGCTGACCACGCCCGGACTCAAGCCGCATTTCGACTTCTTCCTGTCCACGTTGGGCTTTACACCCAACAGCATGCTGACCATGCAGCGCAAGCCAAAACTGGTCCAGGCGTTCGCGCAACTGAATGCCGCTGTCATGGACCCGGTCGGCGAGGTCGAGCTTGGGTTCCGGTGACTCGTCGGCCACCTCGCGAGCAAAGCCTCGGGCTGCCTGTACTGCCAGGCCCATACGCTGCTTGCCGCCAGAAACTTCGGCGTCAGTGAAGAAAAACTTGCCGCGGTATGGATCTACTCCAGCAGCCCGCTGTATGACGAAAGGGAGCGTGTTGCGCTGGACTTTGCGCTGGCGGCTGCCTCCCAGCCCAACGAAGTGACCGATGAACTCTTCGCGCGGTTGAGCCAGCATTGGTCGGAGAACCAGATCGTGGAAATCTTGGGCGTGGTGGCGCTGTTCGGCTTCCTGAACCGCTGGAACGACAGCATGGCCACGCCACTTGAAGCGCTGCCCGACGGCGTCGCGCGCCAAGCCGCCGGCGCACACGGCTGGTCAGCCGGAAAACACGCCGGCTGACGCCGCGCCGGCCAGTGCGCGTGAACCGGGTCATGCGGCGGCGATCCGAGTCCCGTACAGCCAGGGCGAATCGAGCAGGCGTTCGCCACCGAGTCGCATCGCCAGGTTGCGCATCTGGCGCAGCGGAGTTCCGGCATGAAAAATGACTCCATTGCGGCGCGAAGTTCGCTGCACCCTGGCGTTGCGGCGCCAGCGACGCTGCGCGTAGCGCTCGAAAGCGAGCGCCAGATCGTCCGGGCTTTCACTCACCTGAGCGGCAAGTTCCGCAGCGTCCTCGATCGCCATCGCGGCGCCCTGCGCCAGGTAGGGACGCATCGGGTGCGCGGCGTCGCCCAGCAGCGCAACCCGGCCTCTGGCCATCTGCTGCGGCCCGGACAACGGCGGCCGGTCAAACAGCGGCCAAACGCTCCAGGACTGTGCCGCGCCAGTCAGGTCGAGCAGGCTTCGATGCAGATGTTGCCAACTGCGGAGCCAGTCGTTGCCGCCGTCGCGGTCCCAGCGCCGTTCGCTGGCCGGAACCGATAACGATGCCAGCGAAGCAGCCTCCGGTTCGACAATGACCACCAGGTTCAGCAACGCGCCAGCACGCGCCGGATAGGCCACCGCATGCAAGCGCGGGCCAAGCCAGACCGTCACCAGGCGCAGCAGGCCCGCCGGCAAGTCCCTGGCATCCAGCATGGCGCGGTAGGCCAGATGCCCGGTCGCCCGCGCCGCGGCGGCGCCGAGCAACTGTTCACGCACCTCGCTCCAGACCCCGTCACAGGCGAGCAGGCCTCGCCCTCGAAAGTGTTCGCCAGTGCCAGCCAAAACTTTCACTGAAGCGAGCCCGGTTGAAAACGACTCCACCCTGGTCGAGGCCAGCAACTGAACCGGCCAGGAATCGAGCGCACGCAACAGGGTCTGATGCAGATCGGCGCGATGCATGGTCAGATAGTCCGCGCCATAGCGCTGGCGAAACTCGGCGCCCAGCCGCATGGCGCCAAGCTTGCGGCCATTCTTCGCATCCAGTATTTGCACCGCTTCCGGCCGCACCGCGCAGCGCTCCAGTGCCGGTCCAAGCCCCCAATCGAACAGTAGCCGTGAGGCATTGGGACCCAGTTGCAGACCGGCGCCAACCTCGGCCAATGCCGCAGCCTGATCGAGCAGCAGAATCGACCAGGGTTGTCGCTCTGCGCTCGCCCGCTGCCGCGTTGCACGGCTCAGCGCCAGCGCTGCGGCAAGCCCGCCGATGCCGGCACCAACGATCAGGACATCGGACTCCATGGAAGCCGATTCTCGCTGCTGGAAAACGCCGCATGCTCTGCCACTTGATCCCGGTCAATCGGGCGTCGCTGATTTCGCGTAGAGTAAAGCGCAGTCGTGCCATTGCCGTGGAACAGCCTTCGCTTTCTCCTTCACCCAACCTGCTGCGACTGTTGTCGCAACAGTTCAAGCGGCATCCGCCATTTGATGCCATGGATAACGGGCACCTTGAGCAACTGCTGCGCTCGGCGAGCGAGGTCTACTACGCGCCCGGAGAGACCGTTTGTGCTCCCCAGAACGGGGTACCCAGGCACCTGAATCTGATTCGACAGGGCGAGGTCAGCGCGCGCCGGGGCGAGGCAGCGCTGGACACATCGGGTCGCCACTTCGAAGCGGGCGACTTTTTTCCGCTGGCCGCCGTGCTCGGACGGCGCGCCACCAGCTCCACCTACCAGGCGGCCAGCGACCTGTTTTGCCTGCAGATTCCGCTCGAAACGCTGGAGGAAGTGGCGCGCCACAGTCCTCCCCTGGCTGATTTCCTGGCCGGCCAGACCATGCATCTGCTGGAACTGTCGCGTCGCGCACTGCAGTCTTCCCAAGCGTCGCAGGCCCTGCAGGAACAGTCGTTGGAACGCCCGCTAGGAGAAATTCGGCGCGGACCACCCGTCACCTGCTCCTCGCAGACGTCCATCAAGGAGGTTCTGCAGATCATGTCGGAGCGGCGCATCGGATCGATGCTGGTGGTTGACGCGCAGCAACGGCTGCTCGGCATCTTCACGCGCCAGGACGCCCTCGACCGGGTGGCCCTGGCTGAAACGCCGCTGAACCAGGCGATCGCCGGCGTCATGACCCGCAACGTTCACACCTTGACCGTCGAGCATCACGTCGAGGATGCGGCATTGCTGATGTCGCGCCATGGCTGCACCCATGTGCCGCTGCTCGAGGCAGGGCGACTGGTCGGAATTGTCTCGGAGCGTGACCTGTTTGCCATGCAGCGCCTGTCGCTGAAACGCGTCAGTTCGGAACTGCGCGACGCGATCTCGGTCGCCGAATTGATCGAGGCTGCCGCATCGATCAGGAACCTGGCGCGTTGGCTGGTGAGCCAGGGCATGCAGGCGAAGTCACTGACCGAGCTGATCAGCCACCTGAATAACCTGCTGACGCAGCGGCTGCTGCAAATCATCGCCAAACAACTGGGCATCGATCTGAACGCGATGTGCTGGTTGAGTTTTGGCTCGGAAGGACGGTCTGAGCAAACCATCGCGACGGATCAGGACAATGGCCTGATCTTTCAGAGCACTCAGCCCGAACAGGACCGACCGAGCTGGCTCGCCTTTGCGGACCAGGTCTGCCGCGCCCTGGACCGCTGCGGCTACCCGCTTTGCAAGGGCAACATCATGGCCAGCAACCCGGCCTGCTGCCTGACGCTTGAAGAGTGGCGGCAGCGGTTCTCGCGCTGGATCGAGCATGGTTCGCCTGAGGACCTGCTCAAGGCAAGCATCTTCTTTGACCTGCGGCCGCTGGCCGGACGAATGGACTGGGGCCAGAGCCTGCAGCAACACATTGCCAGCCGCGCCCAGCCGCTGCCCAGGTTCCAGAAAATGCTCGCGGCTGAGTTGTTGCAGCGGCAGGTTCCGCTGACCTGGTTGGGTGGCATTGAAACGCAGAACGTCGAGGGCCGGCGGTTGGTCGATCTAAAGTTGCACGGCACGGCCATTTTTGTTGACGTCGCGCGCCTGCAAAGCCTTGCCCTTGGCAGCACCGAAACCAACACTCGCAGGCGCTTTGAGGCGGTCGCGCGCTCTCGCGGCGACGATCCGCGCCAGGTCCAGGCCTGGTGCTATGCCTTTGAGTACCTGCAGATGTTGCGCCTGCAGGCCCAGCTCGAACCCGACGCCCGCCCGCCAGCGCTCGAACGCCTGCCCAACGCGGTAGAGCCGGAACTGCTGAACGACATCGACCGCCGGCTGCTGAAGGAATCACTGCGCATCGCGCGCGAACTGCAGCAACGGGTGCAAATGGACTACGGCCTGTGAAGGGCATCAAACGCTCGGATGAAATCGCATGGGACTCTGGCACAGGCTGTTCCCGCCGCGTCAGCACTTTAGTATCGACCCACAGCGCTGGGTTGTTCTGGATGTGGAGGCCAGCGGTCTTGACCCAGGCCGGGAT
>JBCKPE010000118.1:0-5948 GCA_038901875.1 Burkholderiaceae bacterium | reverse complement strand
GTCTGCCTCGCCTGCGGCGCCTGAGAAGCTCACCTCGGGGGTTGCGTCCAGAAATTCCTGCAGTTGCGCAATCGTGCGCAGCTTCGTCTCGTCCATGTTGATCACCATCCTTGCGATGATCAAGCCGGCAGCGCCGCTGACTCAATTTGCCCCCTTCAGGCTCATTCCTGGTTGGAAATACGCCAGCCGTTCAGGCTCCAACCTCGTTGGACAAGGCTGCCATCACATGACCTGGAAGTTTCGCTGTACACTCGTCGGCTCGCTTAGGCGGAGCTTAAGTGCGAGTTGTCGTGACTGGCGACTTGTGTCTCGATGCCGCTGGGCAGAGAAAAAAGTCCCGAGTGAGTTGACAGAGTGAGAAAAAGTCTGTCACAATCTATGGCTCAGCTGATCGCGGCTGAAGAAAGCGGGCGACAAGCCTCGCAGCCAGGTACCTTAACAACTTACAGCCGATAAGCGTGGGCGTTTGCAGGCAGCTGCCAAGTTCTTCGGAACCAAGTTCGCAAGAACTTGCAAACGCTCATGAGAATAGAAGTGAAGTTCACTTCAATTCCGTTTTTATGAGTTGCTCGAAAGAGCGAAAAATTCAAGATCGAACTATAGAGTTTGATCCTGGCTCAGATTGAACGCTGGCGGCATGCCTTACACATGCAAGTCGAACGGCAGCACGGGAGCAATCCTGGTGGCGAGTGGCGAACGGGTGAGTAATACATCGGAACGTGCCCAGTCGTGGGGGATAACGTAGCGAAAGCTACGCTAATACCGCATACGATCTCTGGATGAAAGCGGGGGACCGCAAGGCCTCGCGCGATTGGAGCGGCCGATGGCAGATTAGGTTGTTGGTGGGGTAAAGGCTCACCAAGCCGACGATCTGTAGCTGGTCTGAGAGGACGACCAGCCACACTGGGACTGAGACACGGCCCAGACTCCTACGGGAGGCAGCAGTGGGGAATTTTGGACAATGGGCGCAAGCCTGATCCAGCAATGCCGCGTGCAGGACGAAGGCCTTCGGGTTGTAAACTGCTTTTGTACGGAGCGAAACGGTTTTCTTTAATACAGGAAGCTAATGACGGTACCGTAAGAATAAGCACCGGCTAACTACGTGCCAGCAGCCGCGGTAATACGTAGGGTGCAAGCGTTAATCGGAATTACTGGGCGTAAAGCGTGCGCAGGCGGTCTTTTAAGACAGGTGTGAAATCCCCGGGCTTAACCTGGGAACTGCATTTGTGACTGAAAGGCTGGAGTACGGTAGAGGGGGATGGAATTCCGCGTGTAGCAGTGAAATGCGTAGATATGCGGAGGAACACCGATGGCGAAGGCAGTCCCCTGGACCTGTACTGACGCTCATGCACGAAAGCGTGGGGAGCAAACAGGATTAGATACCCTGGTAGTCCACGCCCTAAACGATGTCAACTGGTTGTTGGGTCTTCACTGACTCAGTAACGAAGCTAACGCGTGAAGTTGACCGCCTGGGGAGTACGGCCGCAAGGTTGAAACTCAAAGGAATTGACGGGGACCCGCACAAGCGGTGGATGATGTGGTTTAATTCGATGCAACGCGAAAAACCTTACCCACCTTTGACATGTACGGAATTGGCCAGAGATGGTTGAGTGCTCGAAAGAGAACCGTAACACAGGTGCTGCATGGCTGTCGTCAGCTCGTGTCGTGAGATGTTGGGTTAAGTCCCGCAACGAGCGCAACCCTTGTCATTAGTTGCTACATTTAGTTGGGCACTCTAATGAGACTGCCGGTGACAAACCGGAGGAAGGTGGGGATGACGTCAAGTCCTCATGGCCCTTATAGGTGGGGCTACACACGTCATACAATGGCTGGTACAGAGGGTTGCCAACCCGCGAGGGGGAGCTAATCCCACAAAGCCAGTCGTAGTCCGGATCGCAGTCTGCAACTCGACTGCGTGAAGTCGGAATCGCTAGTAATCGCGGATCAGAATGTCGCGGTGAATACGTTCCCGGGTCTTGTACACACCGCCCGTCACACCATGGGAGCGGGTTCTGCCAGAAGTAGTTAGCCTAACCGCAAGGAGGGCGATTACCACGGCAGGGTTCGTGACTGGGGTGAAGTCGTAACAAGGTAGCCGTATCGGAAGGTGCGGCTGGATCACCTCCTTTCTGGAAACTGCAGCTAATGGCAAATGCCCACACTTATCGGTTGTTGGAAGGATGTTCGCCCCGAACCGAAGTGGTTAATGCGACCGGCTTGGGTCTGTAGCTCAGTTGGTTAGAGCACCGTCTTGATAAGGCGGGGGTCGTTGGTTCGAGACCAACCAGACCCACCATTCCGTCCACCTCGGGGGATTAGCTCAGCTGGGAGAGCACCTGCTTTGCAAGCAGGGGGTCGTCGGTTCGATCCCGTCATCCTCCACCAAATCATCAATCAAGACCAAAAATGCTTTGTGATTCTGTCATCAAGCATTTTTGTTGTTGATCGGTATTGATCGATTGATCGGCTGTTCCTTAACAATTCATAGAGTCGAATCAGCGTTGTTAGCGGAAACTGCACATTCGTAAAGGTTTAGTGCAGACCGTGCCGCTAGCAACATTTTTTGATTGCGTCAAAATGAATACCAAACTTTTAGTTTGAGATTCAAGTATTTCAGGCGAAGGCCTGGATACGGCATAACGCGATTGGTGAAAGACCAATCAGACATTCCTTGAATCAACTTTGGTCTCGTGAGAGACGTCAAAGTTATAGGGTCAAGTGAATAAGAGCATGTGGTGGATGCCTTGGCGATGATAGGCGACGAAGGACGTGATAGCCTGCGATAAGCTTGGGGGAGTCGGCAAATAGACGTTATATCCCAAGATTTCCGAATGGGGAAACCCACCGAAAGGTATCGTTAACTGAATACATAGGTTAACGAGGCGAACCGGGTGAACTGAAACATCTCAGTAACTCGAGGAACAGACATCAACCGAGATTCCGAAAGTAGTGGCGAGCGAAATCGGAGAAGCCTGTTAGCGATAGCACACGACTTAGCGGAACGGCCTGGAAAGGTCGGCCACAGCGGGTGATAGCCCCGTACGTGAAGAGACGAGTGTGGTACTGAGCTAACGAAAAGTAGGGCGGGACACGTGAAATCCTGTCTGAATATGGGGGGACCATCCTCCAAGGCTAAATACTCATCATCGACCGATAGTGAACTAGTACCGTGAGGGAAAGGCGAAAAGAACCCCGGGAGGGGAGTGAAATAGATCCTGAAACCGCATGCTTACAAAAAGTCGGAGCCCGAAAGGGTGACGGCGTACCTTTTGTATAATGGGTCAGCGACTTACATTCAGTGGCAAGGTTAACCGAATAGGGTAGCCGTAGAGAAATCGAGTCCGAATAGGGCGATCAGTCGCTGGGTGTAGACCCGAAACCAAGTGATCTATCCATGGCCAGGATGAAGGTGCGGTAACACGCACTGGAGGTCCGAACCGACTAGTGTTGCAAAACTAGCGGATGAGCTGTGGATAGGGGTGAAAGGCTAAACAAACTTGGAAATAGCTGGTTCTCTCCGAAAACTATTTAGGTAGTGCCTCAAGTATTACCGTCGGGGGTAGAGCACTGTTTTGGCTAGGGGGTCATGGCGACTTACCAAACCAATGCAAACTCCGAATACCGACGAGTACAGCTTGGGAGACAGAGCACCGGGTGCTAACGTCCGGACTCGAGAGGGAAACAACCCAGACCGCCAGCTAAGGTCCCTAAAATTGGCTAAGTGGGAAACGAAGTGGGAAGGCTATAACAGTCAGGATGTTGGCTTAGAAGCAGCCATCATTTAAAGAAAGCGTAATAGCTCACTGATCGAGTCGTCCTGCGCGGAAGATGTAACGGGGCTAAGCCAGTTACCGAAGCTGCGGATTTGCACGCAAGTGCAAGTGGTAGGAGAGCGTTCTGTAAGCCTGTGAAGGTGGACTGTGAGGTCTGCTGGAGGTATCAGAAGTGCGAATGCTGACATGAGTAGCGTTAAAGCGGGTGAAAAGCCCGCTCGCCGTAAGCGCAAGGTTTTCTACGCAACGTTCATCGGCGTAGAGTGAGTCGGCCCCTAAGGCGAGGCAGAGATGCGTAGTTGATGGGAAACAGGTCAATATTCCTGTACCGATGTGTAGTGCGATGTGGGGACGGAGAAGGTTAGCTCAGCCAACTGTTGGATATGTTGGTTCAAGCCTGTAGTCGTGCCTGGTAGGTAAATCCGCCGGGCTTAGATGAGGGGTGATAACGAGGCGGCTTGCCGCTGAAGTGAGTAATACCATGCTTCCAGGAAAAGCCACTAAGCTCCAGCTGCACACGACCGTACCGCAAACCGACACTGGTGCGCGAGATGAGTATTCTAAGGCGCTTGAGAGAACTCAGGAGAAGGAACTCGGCAAATTGACACCGTAACTTCGGAAGAAGGTGTGCCTTTAGTAGGTGATCCATTTACTTGGTGAGCCCAATGAGGTTGCAAAAAATCGGTGGCTGCGACTGTTTATTAAAAACACAGCACTCTGCAAACACGAAAGTGGACGTATAGGGTGTGACGCCTGCCCGGTGCTGGAAGATTAAATGATGGGGTGCAAGCTCTTGATTGAAGTCCCAGTAAACGGCGGCCGTAACTATAACGGTCCTAAGGTAGCGAAATTCCTTGTCGGGTAAGTTCCGACCTGCACGAATGGCGTAACGATGGCCACACTGTCTCCTCCTGAGACTCAGCGAAGTTGAAATGTTTGTGATGATGCAATCTCCCCGCGGAAAGACGGAAAGACCCCATGAACCTTTACTGTAGCTTTGTATTGGACTTTGAACAGATCTGTGTAGCATAGGTGGGAGGCTTTGAAGCAGGGTCGCTAGATCTTGTGGAGCCAACGTTGAAATACCACCCTGGTGTGTTTGAGGTTCTAACCTAGATCCATTATCTGGATTGGGGACAGTGCATGGTAGGCAGTTTGACTGGGGCGGTCTCCTCCCAAAGCGTAACGGAGGAGTTCGAAGGTACGCTAGGTACGGTCGGACATCGTGCTAATAGTGCAATGGCATAAGCGTGCTTAACTGCGAGACTGACAAGTCGAGCAGATGCGAAAGCAGGACATAGTGATCCGGTGGTTCTGTATGGAAGGGCCATCGCTCAACGGATAAAAGGTACTCTGGGGATAACAGGCTGATACCGCCCAAGAGTTCATATCGACGGCGGTGTTTGGCACCTCGATGTCGGCTCATCTCATCCTGGGGCTGTAGCCGGTCCCAAGGGTATGGCTGTTCGCCATTTAAAGAGGTACGTGAGCTGGGTTTAAAACGTCGTGAGACAGTTTGGTCCCTATCTTCCGTGGGCGCTGCAGATTTGAGGAAGCCTGCTCCTAGTACGAGAGGACCGGAGTGGACACACCTCTGGTGTATCGGTTGTCACGCCAGTGGCATTGCCGAGTAGCTAAGTGTGGAAGAGATAACCGCTGAAAGCATCTAAGCGGGAAACTCGTTTCAAGATGAGATCTGCCGGGGCCTTGAGCCCCCTAAAGAGTCGTTCAAGACCAGGACGTTGATAGGCCGGGTGTGGAAGCGCAGTAATGCGTTGAGCTAACCGGTACTAATTGCTCGTGCGGCTTGACCCTATAACTTTGATGGTTTGAAAACGGTCAATGTTGTTATGCCAGGTGACGCATTCAAGAAAGCTCGCCCCATCGAGCGATGGGGTGGGTGTCGTTCAATCGAAAGCTGATTTGCTCTATGAATTGGTTGTTTTGACCCAGTCAAAACGAAAAAGTTATGCCTGATGACCATAGCGAGGTGGTTCCACTCCTTCCCATCCCGAACAGGACAGTGAAACGCTTCTGCGCCGATGATAGTGCGGGTTCCCGTGTGAAAGTAGGTCATCGTCAGGCTATTGCAGCGAGAAACGCCCGGTCCCAGGACTGGGCGTTTTTTTTGTGTGCGCCCAGCATGGGCGCACTCCTACGGGTGTCCGCGCCGAT
>JBCKPE010000117.1:0-5969 GCA_038901875.1 Burkholderiaceae bacterium | reverse complement strand
TAGCAGCCGGTTAAATTTTCCGCAAACCCGGCAGCGTGCAGGAAATCACCTGTGGCAAGAGCGGTCGGTGACAAGTGAGCAGGCGGCCCTCAAAATTCCACCTCCCAGTTTGTTCCCGCCGACGTGAATTTGACCCACTGCGCCTGACCCGGAACCACCGAGCCAAAACCGGCACCAATTCCGCGATTCCAGGGGTGGTTCGCCACCCGTCAGATGGGCGTCGGCGACGACAGGCCGACTACTGAGCTTCGCCGAGCGAGGGTTGGTGTGATGATCTGTGCCATCAATTGAAAATGAAAACCGGGTGAGGCTGGATAGAGCTGGATATCCTGCGCATTCAATTTCTCAGGTGCGTGCTGTAGGCGCCGACGCCCGTTTGACCCAGGCTGCCGGGGCCGCCCCGCCCTGGCAACGTGCTGACCGTTGCTGGCACAGGGTTAGGCGCTTTTAAGTGGGGTCAGTCAAAGTCGGCGCAGTGGGTCAATTTCGCGTCGGCACCAACAACAACCGGATAAGCACGGTTCATTCCATGCCTATCCGGTTGATTGCCAAAAATACCGGTGCAACGCCCCATCTGCCGATCTTGGCTGCGCGGCATGCACAGACGAAGGTGATCTCACCCCCAGAACCCCTCTGGATGCCATGGAACAGATGGTTTCGCCATTCCGGCATTCATCCTCTTTGGCAATCAACCGGATAGGCAGGGTTCCATCATTGGTCTGCGCTTTGGTGCTCGCCCCCTAATTGACAGGTATCTTCGCGAAAAGGCAGGTCAGTCTGCCCAATATCAAGCGCTGATCAAACAGCGAGACGAACAACTTGCGGCCGTCGAAAATGAACGTGCGAAAGAAAATTAGGGTCACTGCTTCCATCGGACTTCGACTATGCTCACAGCGCCTGCAGAGCTCGGCAGAGCTTTTGATGCTGCTTGAATGAAGACCACCGGCGCAACAGCGACTCGTAAATTTTGGAGGGTAGGAAATGGTTCCTGATGAGGCAGTTAGCCCAATGACACGAGGTGAATTGGCTTCGCATAAGAAGAAGCTTGCAACAGCCGAGAACTTGGACCTAGTGGACTTTCTCAACATGCTTTTAAAGCGGGGGCGAGTACCTCCTGAGCTCGTCCCATCACTGGTAGAAGCGGCAAATAGGAGTGAATCGTTTTACCCAGGACTACTAGCAGAGTTCATTGTTGCCACTGGCTCGATTGCGTTTTATGAGGCATGCGCATTTAAGTTTGAAAAGGCGACAACAGTCCTGATACCAGTTTTTGCAAAGCTCTATTCCCCAACAATTGAGAAGCGTCTTTGCGACTATTTTTACAAGGAACTTCAGTCCAAAGAGTCCTTTCCGCCGTTTGACGCTTGCCTGGATGCTCTGACAAAAAATGGTCAACGAGTGGCTCTGGAAACATTGGAGGCGTTGGATTACGAGTTGGGGCCGAAGGCAGATGTTGCCAAGGTAATTGCCTCGGCAATCGAGGCAGAAGGCCTCAATGACCAGTTGGATATTCAGCGGTCAATGCGCTCCATGCTGGACGGGTTGACGATTCACCGCGTGTCGAGAATTAGGAAAGGCCTGGAAGTTTTGCGCACCAGAATGCCGGCAAGCGGGATAGACGCGCAGGCGGTAACGAGTTCTGGTCCAGTAGTGGACGTCAACAACTCGGCTGGTTCCAAGGATTGGGACGTTGTCAAGGACCCACTTACTGTCTATGCTGACAAAGCCATGGCGAGAGCGCAGATTCATATGCTGAACGCCAAAGAACTGAGACTTTTGAAGCGTTACGCAGACGCGGGCAACAATTACCGAAAAGCTGGTGAGGCCCTTCTCAAGGCCGTGTACGCAGTAGGTGCGAACAAGACGAAGATCCCGACCACGCTGGAAAATCTGAAAACCAATATCAAAAGCAACATGAAGGACAACCCTCTGCCTGATTCAATAGAGAAGGCCATTGACGCACTTCAGACTTGTGGAAACTTGGCGTCTCACGACCAATCCGATGACTACTTACCGTTAAGCGAAGAACTAGCTGCGGTGATGGAGAGTTTTTTAAATTCAATATCGAACTGGGCCAAAACGGTGGTGAGGGCCTAACCGCGCGATGGGCCGTGCACCATCGGCCAACGACTGCTTTCCGCTCGAATTCCGAATGACTGTTGCCGCCTACGCCTATTGGACCAAGGATGCCGGTCTTGACTTACCAGGGACCACCGAGCCAAAACCGGCACCGATCCCGCCATTCCTGGGATTTTCGTCGCCCTTGTCAGATGGGTGTCGGCGGTAACAATGCTGCGCGCACCCATACCGTCGATCATGCCGAAAATGCACGCCCTCGGCTAGCACCAGAACCGCGTCGGCGGCACGGGTTTGCGACGGCTTCACCGCGGTCGGGCTACCGGCTCGACGCTAGTGCAATATACTGGTTTTATGTCCAGTATCGAAGCGCTCGACCTTTCGCCCTTCAGACTGCCGTCGATGGCGTTCAACACCCCGGTGCCATTGCCCGCGGGCGGTCTGAAATTGCAGGCTGCAATGGTTGGTACCGTACCGGCAGGTTTCCCGTCCCCCGCCGAAGACTATGGCTCGCGTCGCATCGATTTGATCGAGCGCTTGATCACGCACCCCCAGGCCACCTATCTGATGCGGGTGCGGGGCCTGTCGATGATTGAGGCCGGCATCTTCGACGGTGATGTGCTCGTGGTGGACCGGGCTATCAAGCCGCGCAGCGGGCACATCGTGGTGGCGGTGGTGGATGGCGAATTCACGGTCAAGGAGTTATGGATGCGCGCCGGACGGCTCAAGCTCAAAGCGGCCAACCCGACCTTCGCCGATATCGTGGCCAGGGATGGCCAGGAGATCGAGGTCTGGGGCGTGGTCAAGGCCGCTCTCAAGGAATTTCCGGTCTGAGCCATGTTTGCCCTGATCGATGGCAACAACTTCTATGCCAGCTGCGAGCGTGTGTTTCGCCCCAGTTTGAAGGGCAAGCCCATCGTGGTGCTGTCCAACAACGACGGCTGCGCCATCGCCCGCTCCAACGAGGCCAAGGCGCTCGGCATCCGAATGGGGCAGCCGTGGTTCGAGGTCCGGCACCTGGAGGAAGAAGCGGGCGTGGTCGCGCTGTCGGCGAACTTCACGCTGTACGGGGACCTAAGCGACCGCATGATGAGCGTGGCCGCCGGCCTGGGTCCCCGCCAGGAGATTTACTCGATTGATGAATGCTTCATCGACCTGGTCGGTGTGGGTGGCGATTTGGCCGAGCGCGCGCGTCGGGTCCGGGAGCGGATTTTGCAGTGGGTGGGCATCCCTTGCGGTATCGGAATCGGGCCTACCAAGACCCTTGCCAAGCTGGCGAATCAGATCGCCAAGGATGCCGAGCGCAAGCTGGGCAGCTACCCGGTAGAACTGGCCCAAGTGTGCAATTTGGCAGCACTGACCTCCACGGCCCTGGAGGCAGTGTTGGCCTGCACTGATCTTGGCGAGGTCTGGGGCATTGGGCCGCGGATTGCCGCGCAGTTGCGTGCCGAGGGCTTGAAGACGGTGTTGGATGTGCGCAGCATGGACCTTGGCATGGTGCGGCGACGCTGGTCAGTCACGCTGGAACGAACAGTGCGGGAGTTGCAAGGGCTGCCCTGCATTCCCATCGAAGACGAACCGCCACCCAAACAGGAAATCGCCTGCACGCGTTCCTTTGGGCATACCGTCACGGGTCTCGTTGACTTAACAGAGGCGGTCACCGAGTTCTGCGGACGTGCCGCTGAGAGGCTGAGACAGCAGAACGGGACTGCAGGGCAGGTCTTGGTGTTTGTGCGCACCAGCCCGTTTCGGGTTCACGACAGCCAATACTCACGGTCCACCGTCGTGCCACTGCGCCGACCCACTGCGGACACGGCGGCGATTACCCAGGGGGCGCTGCTGGGCCTGCAAGCCATTTACCGACCGGGCTTCAAGTACGCCAAGGCTGGCGTCATGCTGCTAGCCTGAAGTTCCTCCCCAAAAACAGCGTATTTCCCCTATGAAGTGGCCTGCAAAAGAGGTTCCACGTTCTGACTACATTTTGATCTGAGCGATCAATTCGAGGGCATGTTTTTGCTTCGGGTTGGCAGTGGTGGTGATCTGGAAAGTGGGCGCATCCTGAGCGTCTTTTGGCGTGCGGCAAGTGTTGCGCACGATGGTTTGCAACTCCTGCATCAAAGTCTGGAAACTGTGCACCTGGGCTCCATCATCCAAGGCACGAGTGATCACCTTCTTCATCGCCGCCTCAGAGCGCTTGGCAGGTGCCACCGGGTCGCGGGTGAGCTTGGCCACCTGATCTTCATCGGCAAACATCAGCTCGCGCCAGGCCTCGCGCATATGCCACTCCACATAGTAGGCCAGCATGCACAGAAAGATATGCGCGCGCACCCGGCCTTCCAGGTGATGATGAATCGGGCGCACCTTCAAATCCGTCATCTTCATCGACAGAAACGCCCGCTCCACCTGCGCTAGGGACTTGTAGGTGCGCACACAGGTGGGCGCATCCATGCGCTCGGCCTTGAGCGATGTGCGGATGATGTACAGCCCATCAAGGGCCGCCTCGGCGCTGATATTGTCTTGCACACGGGCAAACGTCAGCGCGTTATCGGTGATCACCAGCCCAAAGTGCTTGCCCACCTTGTACTGGTTGACCACCTTGCCCACCGCCACGCCAATCTTGTCCTTGCCTGCGAGCTTGCCGGTCGCTACCCGGGTCTGAACCTTTTGCAGATTTTTCTCCGTGGCCAGCAGCAAATCATCCCGGGTATGCACACGCAACTTGGCCAACTCCGGATTGCGACACGCCACCAGGCGCTCGCCGGGAAATTCGGGCGAGCTGATCTCCAGCAAATCGCGCTCATCGAACAGACCCATCTGCAAATGACCCTGCTGCACCAGGGTGCGAATCGATGAGCTTCTCAGCGCAGTGATCCAGGCCAGATCGCTGTCTTTGCTCATCTCATCGATGGCCTTTTGGGAAATCATGCCCCGGTCGCCCACCATCACCATGCGCTGGATGCCAAACTGCTCGCGTAGGCGCTTGACCTCTGGCATGAACGTCACGCTGTCCGATGTATTGCCTGGGTGTACCGAGATGGCCACCGGGCAACCCCGAGCATCGGTGAGCAGGCCGTAGTTGACCTGCAGCGTGCCGCGCTTGCCGTCGCGGCTGTAGCCCAATTTGGCCAGTGGGCAGTGGGTACCCTCAAAGTAGCTCGACGAGAGGTCGTAGAGCACCAAAGAGTCCTCCAAGAGGTGGCGTGCGGCCAGCTTCTTTTGAATCCGGTCTTGACCTGCGAGCAACCAATCCATGGCGGCGTACAGGTCGTCTTCAGTGGCATCAAGCACACCAAACTCCTGCGCCAGGGTGCTGGTGTGCCAAAGCCGCGTGGTCGCCAGCTTGGTGGCCGGGCAAAGAATACGCGAGGCCACCATGGCTTGCACCAGATCACGCTCAGGGCAGGGTTTGGAGGCCAGCAGGGAGGCTAGCCCCAAGCGCTGCATGGCAAGTTGCACGGTTTGCACATGGCCGTGGCTGCGGGAGGCACAAATCTCCAGACTTGCGTCTGCGCTGACAAATGTCTCTCCCTTCAAAGAGCGACGAATCAGATCGATGACGGTGTCGGGCAGGTGCGAGAGATTTCCCAGCGTCTCGTTCTTGACCTTGCCGTCTTCGCGGTAGCTGCGGCGCAGCAAATGGGTGCAATAGACCTTGCCGTTGTACTTGCGCTTTGTTGTGACTACGTGAGCCGTACCTGTTCTTGATGCCATAAAAATGATTGTAGCCTATAAAAAACTAACTTAATAGTTATTTAGTGACTACATATTTTGCTCAAAAAAAGACCGATGGAAACGGTCTTCATTGGGGAACATGACGAAAAAATGGGATTTTTAGCTGAAAATCTCTAGGAACTTCAGGCTAGCCCCTGAGATGCACAGCGCGCCAACGGCGC
>JBCKPE010000116.1:0-6130 GCA_038901875.1 Burkholderiaceae bacterium | reverse complement strand
TCAGCAAATCAACGGTCTTGACCATTAATTTTGAACGCGCCAAAAAGGAATATCCAAAGTACCTGTCGCAACCCTATAAATGAACCGAAATTCTTGTCACAAACGTGGTCCACCTGCTATTGCAGCACTGCGACCGGGGTCGCGATCAACAAGCCGACGATGGTAATTTTCAGCGGCACCCAGATGAGGCGCCACAGCGTCGCACCCCCCGACAGAATCAGAGCGAACGCATCATGAGTGGCATCGATCAATTGCATGAGAGCGATAGAGAACCGAGGGATGAAAAATTTTCTGCGATGAGGTTCGCGCAAAAGGCCTGCCGGTTTACGTTGTCAGGCGACCTTGAGCACGCTGGCGTACAGATGCGGTTCGAACAGCAGCCGTTCCTTGCCGGTCAACAGCAGGAAATGCTTGCCGCTGCAGCGCGTCAGCAGCGACATACCCAGTTTCTCTGCCACCATGTGACCCATCTGCGTGGTGCCCGAGCGAGACAGCAGGAACGGAATACCCATCTGCCCGCCCTTGATTACCATTTCGGAGGTCAGGCGGCCAGTCGAGTAGAAAACCTTGCCTTCTCCAGTTATCTCGTCGAGCCACATCCTGCCGGCAATCGAATCCACCGCGTTGTGGCGGCCCACGTCTTCAAAAAAATAAACCAGCTCGCCATCATGCGCAGAAAACAATGCGCAGCCATGAACCGAGCCGGTCTGTTTATAAGTCGACTGCTGGGTACGGATCGTGTCGACGATTTTATACACCACCGATTGCTGCAGACGCGCATCCGGCGGCAGCACGATGGCATCGACTTCATCCATCAAACCACCAAACACCGAACCCTGCCCGCAACCGGTAGTGACCACCTTCTTGGACGTGCGCTCTTCAATATCCGCAATGCCGTGATGGGTCGTCACAGCGACTGCATCCACTTCCCAATCGACTTGCACTGAGGCGATATCTTCAATGGATTTAACCAGCCGCTGGTTGCGCAGAAAACCCAGCGTAAGCGCTTCAGGCGCACCGCCAAGTGTCATCAAGGTCACCAGTTCGCGCTTATCGACATACACTGTCAATGGCCGTTCTGCAGGAATGGAAATCGTTGACACCCGACCACGCTCATCGACTGCTTCGACATCGTGAAACAATTTGGCGGCGGCGTTAGACAGGATCGGCCGAGAGTTCATCGTTGACAGAATGGCTTTTTTGCCGACCTGCTTTATTGACCATTCACGGCGCCCGTGCCATAGCCCACCGCCCCGGCAGGCTCGCCGCCGCGCCGGATGGCGACGGCGCAGTACTTGAACTCGGGAATCTTGCCGACCGGGTCCAGCGCCGAATTGGTCAGCAGGTTCGCCGCCGCTTCAGCGTAGGCAAAGGGAATGAAGATCGCGCCGCCGGGCGTTCCGTCGTCGCGCCGAACGTGGATGCTGACCTCGCCGCGGCGCGATTGAACATGGATCCGGTCGCCCGCTTGCAGGCCAAGCTTCTTCAGATCCGACCCGCACATGGAGGCGGTGGCCATCGGTTCGAGGGCGTCAAGCACGGTGGCGCGCCGGGTCATGCTGCCGGTGTGCCAGTGTTCAAGTTGGCGGCCGGTGATCAGTACAAAGGGAAACGCCGCGTCGGGCCGCTCGTCGGCCGGGATGATGTCGGCAGGGACCAGGCGAACCCGCCCGTCGGCGGTCGGAAAGTCATCGACAAAGACCACCGACTGGCCCGGATCCTGCTCGTTCAGACAGGGGTAGGTGACACTGGATTCGCGCTGCAAGCGCTCCCAGGTGATCCCGGCAATCGCCGCATGCATGGCCTGACGCATTTCCTCATAGACCGCCGCCACGCCCGACTCTTCGCCGGCATAGTCCCAGGAAAGTCCCATGCGCCTGGCGATTTCTTGAATGATCCATAGATCGGGCCGGGCGTCGGCCGGCGGATCGAGCGCGCGGCGGCCGAGTTGCACCATGCGGTCGGTGTTGGTCACCGTGCCGGTTTTCTCGGGCCAGGCGGTGGCCGGCAGCACCACGTCGGCCAGCCAGGCGGTCTCGGTCATGAAGATATCCTGCACCACCAGATGCTCCAGGCTGGCAAGCGCGTGGCGCGCATGATTCAGGTCCGGGTCGCTCATGGCCGGGTTCTCGCCCATGATGTACATGCCGCGAATCTTGTGCGGGTCGCTGTCCGGGGCCAGCACCTTATGCATGATCTCGACCACCGTGTAGCCCGGCTGCGCGTCCAGCGGCGTGCCCCAGAACTGCTCGAACCACTGGCGTGCGGCTGGGTCGCTGACCCGCTGGTAGTTCGGGAACATCATCGGAATCAGACCGGCGTCGCTGGCGCCCTGCACGTTGTTCTGCCCGCGCAGTGGATGCAATCCGGAACCCGGCTTGCCAATCTGCCCGGTCACCGTGGACAGCGCAATCAGGCAACGCGCGTTGTCGGTGCCGTGCACATGCTGGCTGATTCCCATGCCCCAGAGAATCATTGACGCCTTGGACGTGGCAAAGGCGCGCGCCACCTCGCGGATGGTGGCCGCCGGAATGCCGCAAATGGGCGCCATCGCTTCGGGACTGTAGCCCTGCACGTTGTCTTTGAGCGCCTGAAAATTGCTGGCACGGTCGCGCAGGAAAACCTCGTCGGTCAGGCCCTCGTCGATCACCGCATGAATCATGGCGTTCAGCAGCGCAACGTCGGTATCGGCCTTGAACTGCAATGTGCGCCAGGCGTGCGGCGCCAGGTCGGTGATGCGCGGATCGGCCAACACGATCTTGGTCCCGTTGCGTGCCGCGTTTTTCATCCAGGTCGCTGCCACCGGGTGGTTCGACGTTGGATTGGCGCCAATCACCAGGATCAGTCCGGCCTGCGCCACGTCGCTCACCTGGTTGCTGACCGCCCCCGATCCAACCCCTTCGAGCAGCGCAGCAACGCTGGAGGCATGGCACAGGCGCGTGCAGTGGTCCACGTTGTTGCTGCCAAAACCGGTACGCACCAGCTTCTGGAACAGATAGGCCTCTTCGTTGCTGCCCTTGGCCGAGCCGAACCCGGCCAGGGTCTTCTTTCCATGCTGGTCGCGCAGTGCCTTGAGCCGGAGCGCCGCCAGGTCCAGTGCCTCGTCCCAACTGGCCTCGCGAAAAGTCGAGCTCCAGTCGCTCGCCGGCGGCGCCTGCTGCTGGTCCTTCAGAACGCCTGGCTTGCGAATCAGCGGTCGCGTCAAGCGGTTCGGATGCTCCACATAGTCAAAGCCGAAACGTCCCTTGACACAGAGACGGCTGTGATTGGCAGGCCCGTCGCGGCCGTCGACGCTGATGATGCGCTCGTCCTTCACGTTGTAGGTGATCAGGCAGCCGACGCCGCAGAACGGGCAGACCGAATCCACCTGCCGGTCCAGCGCCTGCGAGCCGATCCGGGATTTGGGCATCAGGGCGCCGGTGGGGCAGGCCTGCACGCATTCGCCGCAGGCGACGCAGGTGCTGTCGCCCATGGCGTCGCCCAGATCGAAAACGATCTCGCTGTGCGAGCCACGCTGGGCGTAACCGATGACGCCATTGACCTGCTCTTCACGGCATGCGCGAACGCAACGCGTGCACTGAATACAGGCGTCCAGGTTCACCGCCATTGCCGGGTGCGAGATATCCATCCTGGGTTGGTCGCGCCGGATCTGCTTGAGCGCGGGGCGCACCGCGACACCCATGCGCGTGGCCCAGTCGCTCAGCTCACCATGTTGACCGATGCCCTCACCCCTGCCCTCTCCCGGTGGGAGAGGGTGAGCGGAAGTTGTCCCCTCTCCCTGCGGAAACAGGGAACTTGTCCCCTCTCCCGCTTGCGGGAGAGGGTCAGGGTGAGGGTCTGCATCATTCCACTTGTAGCCCTGATCGGGCATGTCCGACAGCAGCATCTCGAGCACCATTTGCTGGCTCTTGCGCGCGCGCGGGCTGTTGCTTTGCACCACCATGTCGGGCAGCACATTGCGGCAGCAACTCGGCGCCAAGGTCCGCTCACCCGCCACCTCGACCACGCAGGCACGGCAGTTCCCGTCGGCCCGGTAACCCTCCTTGTAGCAAAGGCGCGGAATCTGTACTCCGTGCCGTTGCGCCGCGTCGAGAATGGTTTCACCCTCAAAGGCATGGATGGCGCGACCATCGAGCTTGAACTCGAGCGTTGCTCTTGCAACTTCGGCCAGTCTTGTCGGCGCGTTCATGCGATCTCCTGGCGAAAGTACTTCTGCACCGACTGGATCGGATTGGGCGCCGCCTGCCCCAGGCCACAGATCGATGCGTCAACCATGACCTGGCTCAGGTCGTCGAGCAATTCCTGGTTCCATTGGGGTTCCAGCATCAGCCGCGCCGCCTTGGCCGTGCCAACCCGGCAAGGGGTGCATTGGCCACAACTCTCCTGTTCGAAAAAACGCATCATGTTCAGCGCCGCATCGCGCGCCCGGTCCTGCTGGCTGAGCACGATCACCGCCGCCGATCCAATGAAGCAGCCGTGCGGCTGCAGCGTGTCGAAGTCGAGCGGCAGCTGGTTCAGGCTGGCCGGCAGGATGCCGCCGCTGGCGCCGCCAGGCAGGTAGGCATAGAGCGTGTGGCCGTCAGCCATGCCGCCGCAATATTCGTCAATCAACTCCTGCACTGTGATGCCGGCGGGCGCGAGCTTGACGCCCGGCTGACGCACCCGTCCGCTGACGCTGAAGCTGCGCAGCCCCTTGCGGCCGTGCCGGCCAAAGCCGCTGAACCATTGCGGCCCCCGCTCGACGATGTCGCGCACCCAGTACAGCGTCTCGAAATTATGTTCCAGCGTCGGCCGTCCGAACAGTCCGACCTGCGCAATGTAGGGTGGCCGCATTCGCGGCATGCCGCGCTTGCCCTCGATGCTTTCGATCATCGCCGACTCTTCGCCGCAAATGTAGGCGCCCGCGCCTCGCCGCAGCTCAATCCTTGGCAGCGGACATGGCGGATCGGCCTGCAGCTTCGCCAGCTCCGCTTCAAGAATGGCGCGGCAACCGTGGTACTCGTCACGCAGATAGATGTAGCAGGCGTCAATTCCGACCACGCTGGCCGCAACCAACATGCCCTCCAGAAACCGGTGCGGGTCCCGCTCCAGGTAGGTCCGGTCCTTGAAGGTGCCGGGCTCGCCCTCATCAATGTTGACCGCCATCAGTCTTGGTGCCAGTTGCTCGCGCACGATGCGCCACTTGCGCCCGGCCGGGAACCCCGCGCCACCGAGTCCGCGCAGACCTGAGTCCTCCATCGCCTTGATCAGCGCCTCGGCCTCGCGCTCGCCCTGGGCGACCGCGCGCGCCAGCGCGTACCCGCCGTGCGCGCGGTAGACCTCGTAACCAGCGTACGACATTGCCACCGACTTCGTCTCAGCTGGCGAGGTAACGCTTCGCTCAACCAGATCCACAGGATCAAAATGGCTTGCGCCAGCAGCCGCCGGCTGCTGCCGCTGCCGGCCCTGCACCTGCTTGAGCACCGTGTCGAGCGTTGCATGGGGCACCGGACACTGGTGCACCACAGCCACCGGAGCCTGCTCACAGCGACCGACGCAGGGCGCCGCGACGACGCGAGCCTGGTCCAGACCGAGCAATTCGGGCAGGCGTTTGAGCAGCGCCTGCGCACCGGCCATCTCGCAACTCAGGCCATCGCAGACGCGCACCGTCAGTGGAAGCTGCGGATCGCCGTCCTTGACGATCTCGAAGTGATGGTAGAAGGTCGCCACCTCATAGACCTCGGCCATCGGAATATTCATCTCGCTGGCCAACGCCACCAGCTGCCTCTGGCGCAGACCGTGCCAGGTGTCGTTGATCCGGTGCAGGAACTCGATCAACAGGTCGCGCCGGTATCCTTGGTCAGGCTTCGGTCCAAGCAGGGCCCGGACCTCGAACCGGGACGCTTCATCGGCCTGGCGGCCCTTCAACTTGCTGCTGCGACGGATACGCTGGCGCAACTCGTCGACTGTGGCCAGCTTGGCGGTTTCGGCGGGAGGGAGATTTGAGTTCATTGCGACTGTGGACTCAAATGCAGAGCATCCTCAGGTGTCCTTGGAGATCTTGATCGATGGAAACTTGGAGGAGAAACCCTTGGCCTTGCCAGCGATTTTGATGGCGACCTGCCGCGCAATCGACTTGTAGATGGCGGCA
>JBCKPE010000115.1:0-6164 GCA_038901875.1 Burkholderiaceae bacterium | reverse complement strand
GCCCAAAGCACTCGGCGATGATGGCGTCGAGCTCGGCCCGGTGCTGGTTGCGCAGCGGGTTGGTCGCAAAACGTGGGTCCTGCTCGATCTCGGGCCGGCGCAGCACCTCGACGCAGAAGTTGTGCCATTCGTTTTGCGTCTGCACCGCCAGCATGACAATCTGGCCGTCCCCAACCGGCGTCGGTCCGTACGGCAGCACGCTTGGGTGTGCGCCGCCGGTGCGGGGCGCCGGCGGCTGGCCCTGGTAGCTGTAGTAGAGCGGGTTGCCCATCCATTCGGCCAGCGCTTCGAACATCGAGACATCGATGTGCGAGCCTTCGCCATTTCGCTCACGTAGCAGCAACGCGGCCATGATGCTCGAATAGGCGTACATGCCGGCACTGATGTCGGCCGCCGAAATGCCGGCCCGCGCCATCGATTCGGGCGTGCCGGTGGCGGCCATCAGTCCGGACTCGGCCTGCACCATCAGGTCATAGGCCTTCTTGTCGCGGTACGGGCCGTCGCCGCCGTAGCCTGAAATATCGCAAACGATAAGACGCGGATGGCGCTCGCGCAGCGCCTCATAGGACATGCCAAGGCGCGCCGCCGCGCCCGGCGCCAGGTTCTGCACCAGCACGTCGCTGCGCGCGGCAAGCTGGTGCAGCACAGTCACCGCGTCGGGATGTTTCAGATTCAGCGTGATGCTTTCCTTGGAGCGATTGACCCAGACAAAGTAGGACGACATGCCATTGGCGCGCTGATCGTAGTCGCGGGCGAAATCGCCGCTGCCGGGCCGTTCGATCTTGATGACGCGCGCGCCCATGTCGGCCAGATGGCGGGTGCAGAGTGGCGCCGCCACCGCGTGTTCGAGCGCGAGGACCGTGGTGCCGTCAAGCGGGCGCATGGTGGGATCGTTATTGTCTGCCGGCCCGGTTCGCTTCATGGCAAGGCGGGTTTGCGGTTCACCAGCGCAATGCCCACTGCGACCAGAGCCAAGGCAGCCACCAGGTTGAAAGTCACCGGCTCGCCCAGCCACAGGTTGCCAAACAGCAAGGTGAACACCGGCGTCAGGAAGACAAAAACCGAAATTCTGGTGGCCGGGTAGTGCCCCAGCATCCACATCCACACGAGGTAGCTGGCAAAAGCGCCAACCACGGTTTGCAACAGCATGGAGACCAGCGCAAAGCCGCTGAACTGCCAGGTCCATGTTTCACCCAGGCCCAGCGACAGAACTGGCAGCGTCAAGGCGCTGAAGGCAACCTGGTAGAACAGCAGTTTCTCGGCCGAGACCCGCGCCAGCGCGGACGATCGAATCACCACCGTGGTCAAGCCCCAGAACATGCCGGCGCCCAGCGCCAGCAGATTCCCCCACCAGGCCATTTCAAGCGTCGAGCTGAAGCCTTCACGCATGGTGAAAACTATGGCCGCAAAGGCGCAACTCAAGCCGACCCACTGGATCGCGCGGCACAAGGTGGTCAGCGACATGCCAAAAAATGCCCGAAAACGCGGTGTGTGCGCCGAAAACCCATCCGCAATTTCAAACCGGCCGAATTCACGCATGTTGGCTCCGGCGGCCACACTGCGCGAGTCTGTAGCCATTTTCATCGAGCATCGGGCCGAATGACACACGCCCGCGCGACGGCTTGAGACCTACACCGCCGCAGTAGCTCGCCGGAATGCGTATCGAGCCGCCGATGTCGGAGCCGTGCGCGATTGGCACGATGCCGGCGATCACCGCGGCCATTCCTCCTCCCGTCGATCCTCCGGCCGAGTGGCCCGCCCGCCACGGCGTGGACGTGTTGCCGTAGAGCGCGCCCTCGGTCGTGCCGGACATCGAATATTCGGGCGCCGCCGAGCGGCCGAGGATATTGACACCCGCGGCGCGGAACAGCTCGCAGAGGTGCGTGTCCTGCTCCGCGATCATGCCGCGGCAAAGCCGGCTGCCGAAATCGATCTTCCGGCCTGCCTCGTGTCCGAACACATCCTTGATCAGGAACGGTACACCGCGAAACGGACCGTTGCCGAGACGCCGCTCGTCGAGCGTCTCGATCCGATCTGGATACGTCTCGACCACCGCGTTCACCGCAGGATTGATCGCCGCGATCGCCGCCGCAGCGGTCGCGGCCAGCTCCATCGGCGATACTTGCTTGCTCGCAACGAGGGCGGCGAGACCGATTGCATCGTGCCTGGCATACTCGGCGAGCTTCATACGGATCCATCCTACAAAGAAATCAGATAACTGACCTGGCACTATTACACCCTTACCGCGCCACCGCAAACAACCCTCAAGCCGGCTAACGGGTCAGATAGCCGCCGTCGACGACGATCGTTTCGCCGGTGATGTACGACGACACGTCCGAAGCGAGAACGAGGACGATGCGCGCGATATCCGCCGTCGACGCGAAGCGCCCCAGCGGAATCGCCGCAAGCGCCGCGTCACGCCGCTCGGGCGTCAGCAACGGACTCGTCATTCCCGTTTCGGTGACCGCCGGGGCGATCGCGTTGACGTTTATTCCGAACGGTCCGAGCTCGCGCGCCATACCCTCTGTAAGCGCGATGACGCCGGCCTTGGTCGTTCCGTAGAGCACGTTGCCGAAAACACCGCCGGGGCTTGCCGACGTTTCTATTGAGTCACTCATTGTGGCTAACTCCTGCGGGTTGGCATTACGGCGAGCCGGGAGTCGGGAACTCATCTGCTGAACAGCTTCGCGGCTCGCTGCGGGTCGGAGTCATTCTGGACAATTGGTGTGCAGCAGTCGCCGAAGGTCGACGTCGTGTGCATTGGAGCGCCGTTGGGGCTGCGGATATTCCATTGCGCGAGGCAGGCTCGGCTACAAGGTTAGGTCATGCATCGCAAAAGCGGCGTAAAACATTCTCTAATAGTTGAGAGATGGGTCCATCCCAACCGTCTCGCCACAGACTGCCGCAAAACGTGATCGATCCCACTGAAAAGACGGCACCGCCTCCGGCGGTTTCGAAGTAGACGATCTCGCCTCTCATTAGATCCGCCGGCAGTTCACCAGTGGTTGTCTCTATGTGGGTGAGCACTTCCTCGGGGGGGAGAATGAATGACGCCGGCAAAGGTTTGGACCGCGCCAATATGATCGCATTAGCGGGTGTCCCAAGAATTGGGTCGGCGCGATCAAGTTCGAACCCGGCCGCTCCGCCACCGCTGAGTCCGTAGTCACCCATCAACTTATCCTCAATTCCTTCGAACATCCAAGTGAATCGCTTCTCGAATGAAACAGGAAGACGGCGATATGCCACTCCCTCGAAAATTCCTTGGGCGGAGAAGCCCACACCTACTAACTGTTGTGGCGGCCTTCCGTTACGACGCCACAGCCCCCCGTATTCGCCGTCGAAGGCGTTGTAATACTCCCCAGGTTCAGCCGCCCAACCCCGAATGCCACCTTCGCCGCGTCGGATCTCGATCATGCCGGGTAGCTCAGGATGGCGAGCAATGCGCCAGTAGAACCCATTACCTCCCAGGTACATTAGACGACCCGTGGCTTGCGTGTACGTACGCAGCGCGTCCAATGTAGCGGCCGTGTGATATTCGGGGTGCGTGCATGTGAGGAGAACCCGATAGCGTTCAATCAGTTCAATGCCGCATTCGTCGAGGTCCTCGTCGGTAATAACATCGAATCTAACTCCTTTGGCTTCCAACCATCCGAGCAGATGAGTGTCGGCTGGATAGGTCCGCAACCCGGAACCCTTTGCGTCGTAGTAAGCGAGGAAGCCAGGCCGCATGTTGAGGATCGGTCGTAGGCGCGATGAATACCCGATACCGCTGCCGTCTGCATGTCGGTTATAGGTGGCATGACCGTAGGTTGAATAGTCATCTGGATTGAATGGATATGCGCCCCAGGCCCGCACACGCTCCCAATACTGCGCATCGGAATTGTGTCTCGCGTAATTGGCGTAGGCTTGATAAGTAAACGTTGGGATGAGTACCGCGACGCTCGATCGCGTGGAGGTCCCGCCCGGAAGCACATACAGCGGCAACCAATCTTCTCCCTTCAAACATTTGAGGTGGAAGGCATACGCTCCACTTGGAAGATCAAGCGGAACGGTGAATTCGAAGTCCGGCTGCCAGCGACAATCTGATAGGTCATCATCATGGAAGTGAATCGCGGCGTAATCGTGCGGTGCGTGCCGCCAGCACATTTCGCGAGCCCTCCAGCGCGCACCGGTTACGGCACGCGTGGGGACGTTGATGAGTTCTCCATGGCAACCGTGCGGACCAATGTCATGCACACGCTGGCTAGAAATGTCTCTAGCGAAATCCCACCCGGCAAGTAGCGCGTCGCCACACTCCTTCAACCCCGCCAGCGGTATGTCCCATCTATCGCGGTAGCCCACCAATATTGCGGGGTCTTCGAGCTTGCCCGTGAAGAACCCACTAGGTTGCCTACTGTTCTTCGCAGCAAATAACAGCGGACCATCGCCGCATGGAAGTTGCAGCCCGCCGACAAGAGCGTGACCGAAGGTTGGACCGTCGAGTGTCCCATCAAGCGGCAGCTGTCCCACAACAAGACGGCCGCTGGCGGGGTCGCAGCTCGTCCAAACGCGGTACCAGTGTCTTGCGTGCAATGGCGACGACGTCACTACCATCGTCTGGCCCTGAGCTGTGGAATAAGTAGCGCGAGCCCCATCCACAGAGATCTCCAGCAGAAATACCGTGTGCTCCGCGGATTCCTCAGAGATCAGAACAACGGGGTCCGCACTGAGTGTGCCAGGCCATACGAGAACAGACCATGTGTACGGCCGAGGAGGACGCGGCGGACCCCGCGGAACGAGTCCATAAGATCCAAGTTGTATGGGCTGTCGGCGCCCATTGAACTCGGTAGCAAATGTCTCTGACAGGTCCGTTAGTTGAACCCCGGGACCACTGGGGTTCGGATCACCGCCAATGACGTGCACGAGCCGAGCCGAGCAGCGGCCACCTTCGCGCGCGCTAACGTAAGCCCGAAATGTCTCTCCAGGGCGATGCGAAAAACGATCGAGATAACCCGTGATAGGCAGCTCAGAAAGCGTAGTCTCTCTCATCGCCCTTGCCCCTCGAGTCGCCTGCCTATCGCCGCGCGTCTAAGCAGTCGGATCGCTCATCCGCTGGCGCCTATGAATGCCCATGCATCAATCTCTACCAGGAGTTCAGCGCTCGCAAGGGTCACGTTGCCTACGACCACCGCGGCGGGAAAATCTCCGGTAAAGAAATGTCGTCGCGCCCTTAGAAAGTCAGGGCGATATCGTATGTCTGTGAGGTAGACATTTATTTTGACGATGTCATCCATCTTGGCGCCAGCCTCCTCGACAAGTGCTCGCATGTTTTCGAAGACAGCGAGAGATTGTTTGTACGGATCGCCGCCACCAATTAGCGAGCCATCAGCTCCCCTGGCGACCATGCCGGCCAAGATCACCTGGTCTCCCACCACAAAGCAGTTGGACCAGGTCCCGGCCTCAGGACTTTCGGGAACCTTGGCGCTGATTACTCTTCTTTTCTTGGCAGATGACTGTGCGCGCATGATCTCTCGATCGAGAAATTTTGGAAGATGGCGTGTCTTATGACTGTGGGGTCCACTTTAGCATAAAGTGGACCCCGAATTTGAGACAGTAATTTAAGCAGGATACTGTCCCAACAAATGGGGAAATCATGAGTGAAACGAAGAAGCGCAAAGTCCACCTGCCGGACTTCAAAGCGAAGGTGGGACTGGAGGCCCTGCGCGGGGTCAAGACCGTCAACGAGATTGGCCAGGAGTATGGCGTCCACCCGGTGCAGGTAAGCCAATGGAAGAAGGAAATTCAGGAGCAAGCCAAGACCCTGTTTGAAGGCCGCCGGGGGCCTGCGCCGGTGGCGGCGCACAAAGAGCCTGATCGACTGTATGGCGAAATCGGTCGCCTCAAAATGGAGCTCGACTGGCTCAAAAAAAAGTCCGGGATCAGCCTGCCATGATGCGCCAAGACTGGATTGACAAAGAAAGCGATGTTGCCGTGAGCCGTCAGTGCGTTCTGGCAGGGGTCGCACGGGCCACGCTTTACGCGCAGCAAAAGCCCAAGCAGCTCGATGAGGGCGAGGAGCTACTCAAAGGCCTGATCGACGAGGAATACACCCGCCACCCGTTCTACGGCACCCGCAGAATGGTGGTGTGCCTGGGCCGATGCGGGCACACTGTCAACAGAAAGCG
>JBCKPE010000114.1:0-6219 GCA_038901875.1 Burkholderiaceae bacterium | reverse complement strand
GTGCGCCGCGTCTGGCGAGACGTCTGATCAGCGCCAGGCGAGGTGGCGCGAATCGCTCCTTGCGTCAGAGCTTCAGTTGCGACAGCATCGTGCCTGCATCACTGACTTCGAACTTTCCCGGGCTTTCCAAATTTAGCGCGGCAACCCTGCCGTCCTTCACCAACATCGAATAGCGCCGGCTGCGCAGGCCCATCCCGGCAGCGCTTCGATCCAGCGCAAGTTCGACCGACCTGGCAAAGTCGGCATTGCCATCGCCTAGCATGCGAATCTTGCCTGCCGTCTTCAGGTCGCGCGCCCAGGCCCCCATGACATAGGCATCGTTGACGCTGACGCACCAAATTTCGTCCACCCCGGCAGCCTTCAACTCGCTGAATTTCTCCAGGTAGCCCGGGACGTGTTTGGCCGAGCAGGTGGGTGTGAACGCGCCAGGAAGAGCAAAAACGACAATGGCCTTGCCCGCGCTCGCCTTCGCAACATCGACCGGATTTGGGCCGACGCTGCAGCCCTCGCCTTCCACCTCCGAGTACTCCATTAGCGTGATCGCGGGGAGCGTATCTCCAACTTTGAGCATTCTCAACCTCCTGGAACGGCGAACAAAACAGGCGCGAAAACTTGTGGCAACGGCCGACTGAAAACGGCCCGCATTGCAGGCCGTGCTAGATCATCTTGCAGCGTTGCGCGGCAATGGGACGAGGCCGCCGTCAGACGACCGCAGCCTTTTCGACCAGGCGCGTGACCACCCAGTTCTTGGTTTTCGAGATGGGGCGCGACTCGGTAATTTCAATCACGTCGCCCATCTTGAACTCGCCTTTTTCATCGTGTGCGTGGTATTTGCTGAACTTGCCAACAATCTTGCCGTAGAGCTCGTGCTTCACGCGCCGCTCAACCTGTACCGTCACGGTCTTGGAGCGCTTGTCACTCACCACCTTGCCGATCAAGGTGCGTTTCAATGGAGGTTTCGTGTCCGTCATGTCTGGGATCCTTGCTTGCCGGCCTGCTTTTGAACCAGGATGGTCTTGGCGCGGGCTATGTCACGGCGGGTCGCACGCATGCTCGCCGTGTTGTTGAGTTGCTGCGTTGCCTTTTGCATGCGCAATCCAAAGAAGGCCTTCTGCAGATCCTTCACTTCGTTCTCCAGCGCGGCAACGTCTTTCTGTCGCAAATCGGAAGCTTTCATTCTTCAATCTCCTGGCTTATTGGCCAATCATTCGTGACACGAAGATGGTTCGCAGCGGCAGCTTGGCAGCGGCCAACCGGAACGCCTCCCTGGCCAGCTCTTCGGGAACACCGACGATTTCATACAAGACCTTGCCGGGCTGAATCTCGGCCACGTAATACTCCGGATTTCCCTTGCCGTTGCCCATGCGGACCTCGGCCGGTTTCTGGGAAATGGGCTTGTCCGGAAACATCCGGATCCAGATGCGACCGCCACGCTTGACGTGACGTGAGATGGCGCGACGGGCCGACTCGATCTGACGCGCAGTCAGGCGGCCACGGTCAATCGATTTGAGGCCGAAATCACCAAAGGCCACGGTGTTGCCACGCGTTGCGATTCCGGTATTTCGGCCTTTTTGTTCCTTGCGGAATTTTCTGCGGGCGGGTTGCAGCATAGCGAGTCTCCGATATTCAGGGCCGTTCCGTCAGGCCTTGTTGCCGTCAGCTGCTGCAGCTGGCGCGGCGGTTTTGCGAACGCGCTTGACGGCGGGTTTCGGCGTATCGGCGCCAGATGCCGCGCCAGTTGCCTCGGCGGGCTTGTCACTGCCGTCGGCCGGTGCGGCACCTGCAGGGCGGAGGGCGCCGCGGCTCGCCGGGCGCTCGGCCCCCGGACGCACGCCGTCACGTGTATCGCGACGCGGACCGCGCGGACGACGCTCCTCTTCGGTGCGCGGCTCGGCGGCGGTCGGCGCGTCGTTGCGACCCAGCGTGTCGCCCTTGTAGACCCAGACCTTGACGCCAATCACGCCGTAGCTGGTCTTGGCTTCGGAGGTTCCGTAATCGATGTCGGCGCGCAGGGTATGAAGCGGCACGCGCCCTTCACGGTACCACTCGCAACGCGCGATCTCGATGCCATTGAGCCGGCCCGAGGACATGATCTTGATGCCCTGCGCGCCCAGGCGCATGGCATTTTGCATCGCGCGCTTCATGGCGCGGCGAAACATGATGCGCTTTTCCAACTGCTGGGTGATGCTGTCAGCGATCAGCTTGGCGTCAATCTCGGGCTTGCGCACCTCTTCAATGTTGACCGCAACCGGCACGCCAAGGCGGCGACTCAACTCCCGCTTGAGATTTTCAATGTCTTCGCCCTTCTTCCCGATGACCACGCCCGGACGGGCCGAGAAAATCGTGATGCGCGCATTTTTGGCCGGACGTTCGATCAGGATGCGCGACACCGCGGCGCTCTTGAGCTTGCTCTTCAGGTACTCGCGCACCTTGATGTCCTCGGCCAGCATGCCGGCAAAGTCGCGGTCGTTCGCATACCAACGCGAGGACCAGTTGCGGCTGACCGAAAGCCGAAAGCCGGTGGGGTGAATCTTTTGTCCCATAACTTCCAGACCTTTCAGTTGCCAACCGTCACGTACACATGGCACGTGGGCTTGCTGAGTCGGTTGCCCCGCCCCTTGGCGCGCGCGGTGAAGCGCTTGAGCGTGGCGCCCTGTTCGACATGGATCGCCTTGACTTTGAGCTCGTCAATGTCGGCGGAGTCGTTGTGTTCGGCATTGGCGATCGCCGACTCCACGACTTTGCGGATGATGACAGCGGCCTTTTTCTGGGTGAAGTTCAAGATGTTGAGGGCCTGATCGACCTTCTTGCCGCGAATCAGGTCCGCCACCAGTCGACCCTTGTCGACCGAAAGGCGCACGCCACGTAGAGTTGCACGAGTTTCCATGGTGAAGCCTTATTTCTTTTGCACTTTCTTGTCCGCAGGATGGCCCTTGAAGGTCCGGGTATGAGCAAACTCCCCCAGCTTGTGGCCAACCATCTGGTCGGTGATGTAGACCGGAATATGTTGCTTGCCGTTGTGCACCGCAATCGTCAAGCCGATGAATTCAGGCAGCACCATGGACCGGCGCGACCAGGTCTTGATCGGCTTCTTGTCCTTCGTCGTCACAGCCCGGTCCGCCTTGAGCGTCAGGTGATGATCGACAAAAGGACCTTTTTTAAGCGAGCGAGTCATTGGCTACACCTTACTTCTTGCGTCGCGACACGATCATGACCTGCGTGCGCTTATTGTTGCGGGTCCGGTAGCCCTTGGTCAGGTTACCCCATGGGTCGACCGGGTGCCGGCCTTCGCCAGTCTTGCCCTCGCCACCGCCATGTGGGTGATCGATCGGGTTCATCACAACGCCACGCACGGTCGGACGGATGCCCATCCAGCGCTTCACGCCGGCCTTGCCCAATTGACGCAGGCTGTGCTCTTCATTCGCCACCTCACCAATGGTCGCGCGGCATTCAATGTGAATCTTGCGAACTTCGCCCGAGCGCATGCGGACCTGGGCGTAGGTGCCCTCTCTTGCCAGCAGGGTCGCTGAGGTGCCGGCAGAGCGGGCGAATTGCGCGCCCTTGCCAGGCTGCAATTCAATGCAATGTATGGTGGAACCCACCGGGATGTTGCGAATCGGCAGCGTATTGCCGGCCCGAATCGGGGCTTCGGCGCCACTCATCAGCGGGGCGCCCACTTCCAGGCCTCGCGGCGCGATGATGTAGCGGCGCTCACCGTCGGCGTAGCAAATCAGCGCGATATGGGCAGTCCGATTCGGATCGTATTCAATGCGCTCGACCTTGGCCGGAATGCCGTCCTTGTCGCGCCGGAAATCAACGATGCGGTAATGGTGCTTGTGGCCGCCGCCCTTGTGCCGGGTCGTGATGTGGCCGTTGTTGTTGCGCCCGGCCTGCTGGAACTGGGGCTCCAGCAGCGGCGCGTAGGGTTCGCCCTTGTGCAGGCGCTCGCGCGACACCTTGACCAGGCCACGGCGGCCCGGTGAGGTCGGTTTCATCTTGATGACGGTCATGATTACGCAGTCTCCCCACCCAGGTTCAGTTCCTGCCCGGGCTTGAGCGTCACATAGGCCTTGCGAACATTGTCGCGACGACCGAATGACTTGCCGAAGCGCTTCGCTTTGCCCTTGGTGTTCAGCACCGCCACAGCCTTGACTTCGACCTTGAACATCAGTTCGACGGCGGCCTTGATTTCGGGCTTGGTTGCGTTTTGCAGGACCTTGAAGGTCACGGCATTGCTCTTCCCCGACACCAGGGTGGCCTTTTCCGATACCACCGGCGCCACCAGAACCTGCATCAATCGCCCAGCGTCGAAACGGGGCTTGTGGTTCACCTCGCTCATGCGAACATCTCCTTGAATCGGTCCATGGCGCCCTTGGTCATCAGTACTTTCTTGTAATGGACCAGCGAAACAGGATCGGCGTGACGCGGTTCGACCACCAGCACATTGGCCAGGTTTCTTGACGCCAGATAAAGATTCTCGTCAACCTCTTCAGCGATCACCATGACCGACTGCAGGTTCATGGCCTTGAACTTTGCCGCCAGCAGTTTGGTCTTCGGCGCGTCAAGTTTGAGCGCATCCACGACCGCGAGGCGCCCTTCCCGTGCCAGTTGCGACAGGATGGCCGCCATTCCGGCCCGGTACATTTTCTTGTTGATCTTCTGGGTGAAGTTCTCGTCCGGGCTGTTCGGAAAAATCCGTCCGCCGCCACGCCACAGCGGTGACGAGGTCATGCCGGCGCGAGCCCGCCCGGTTCCCTTTTGCTTCCAGGGTTTCTTGGTCGAGTGCTTGACCTGGGCGCGGTCCTTCTGGCTGCGGGTGCCCTGGCGCGCATTGGCCTGGAACGCGACCACGATCTGGTGCACCAGGTCTTCGTTGTAGGCGCGACCGAAAACGGTCTCTGGCACGTCGACCTTGGACGAGGCCTGGCCCTGGTCATTCAGCAGTTCGAGTTGCATCAGTTCGCCCCTTTCGTCGCCGCCGGCGCCTTCACGGCAGGGCGTACCGTCACGAAACCGCCTTTCGATCCGGGGACGGCGCCACGGATAAGAAGCAATTGGCGGGCCTCGTCAATCCGAACCACGTCGAGGTTCTGCGTCGTTGCCGTGACATCGCCCATGTGGCCCGACATCTTCTTGCCCGGAAAGACCCGGCCTGGATCCTGCGCCATCGAGATCGAGCCCGGAGCATTGTGGGAGCGGCTATTGCCGTGGGAGGCGGGCTGGGACCGGAAGCCGTGCCGCGTGATGGCCCCGGCAAACCCTTTGCCAATGGTCGTGCCCTGGACGTCGACCTTCTGGCCCACGGAAAAAACCTCGGCCACGGGCACGGTCGCTCCGGGCTGGTACTTCGCCGCCGTATCGGCCGTGACGCGGAATTCCTGAATCAGTTCACCAGCCTCAACCCCAGCTTTTGCGAGGTGGCCAGCAGCCGGCTTGGAAACACGCGATGCCTTGCGCGAACCAAACGTCACCTGCAAGGCGACGTAGCCGTCGCTCTCTTGGGTTTTGACCTGGGTCACACGGTTGTTCGATACATCCAGCACCGTGACAGGGACAGCATCCCCATCAGCGGTGAACAGGCGCATCATGCCCACCTTGCGGCCCAACAACCCCATGGAGTTGCTAAGACTCATCTTGTTCTCCAAAACCTTCACTGCGGAGACTGCAATTGGCCGCCGCATTGGAACGTGAAAGACGGTTAAAAATTTCCGACGTTGAGACTTGGCGCGTTAGCCAACCCCGTTCATCGAAGCCCAGCATTCTAGCCCGGTTTTCAAGAACCCGCCATGTCGACGTGCTGACAACTGCGCCTCGCAGCGGGTTCTGCCATGCAGGGAGAGGCGGGCAAGGCCTCCGGCGGGCCAGCGCTCCCGCTACTGCAGCTTGATTTGGACGTCAACCCCTGCCGGTAAATCGAGCTTCATCAGCGCATCGACCGTCTTGTCGGTCGGGTCCACGATATCCATCAGGCGCTGGTGCGTTCGGATTTCGAACTGATCGCGGCTGGTCTTGTTGACGTGCGGCGAGCGCAGCAGGTCAAAGCGCTTCATGCGCGTCGGCAAGGGCACCGGGCCCTTGACAATGGCGCCGGTTCGTTTCGCCGTGTCGACAATTTCAGCCGCAGACTGGTCGATCAATTTGTAGTCAAACGCCTTCAGGCGAATGCGAATTTTCTGTTTGGTAGCCATGGTGATTCCTGTAATGAGTTGTGCCGTTGGC
>JBCKPE010000113.1:0-6228 GCA_038901875.1 Burkholderiaceae bacterium | reverse complement strand
GCGTTGCTCCGCTACCGAATTCTCTTGTAGACCGAAACATTCTTAACCCAGGTCCCTGGACCTTCTTCGTTACCTAATTCACCGACCGCTCAGCGCATTCGCAACCCTGTTTGTCTTGAATTCTTCGCTTTCGTTGGCCGCATCAATAGCAACGAAATTCCATCTGCTTGAAAAGGGATCCCATTTCAACAACACGATGGCCTTACGCTTCGCCTCTAAGGGGCTCCCCATAATTTGCTTAAACTGCTTAACTAACGGATTGTAGGCCGCATCGAAAGAGAGCATTAGCAAACGGTAATCGTCCAGCCCCTTCTTTTTCTCTTCATTTTTGGCGACTTTGGATATCGTGAAGGTTCCCTCGGAAATTATGATCTGTCTTGAATTCGCGGGATCAACATATCGCTTTCCAGATTCTGTAGCAGAGACCGCAATTTTTGCACGGACATTCTTATTTACGATCCAGTCTCGTTGCTCAAGACTGTATGGGCCTTTGATGATATTTTCAAATTTCTCGTCCAAGGTTACGTCAAGTAGTCCGATTTTCGCCCACGCAAGCAAATCCTCGTGCATCTGTGCAGAGATTGAGTCTTTGCCACCTGTGTGTGCATAGTCTGGATGCATAACAAAAAAGAGACCTAGCGGAATGGAAATCACCCTTCGATTCATGGCGGACTCGAAGAGGATTTTCGACTCCCTGTCTGACAAATCCTTTGAATGAGGTGTAGTCGATCCCGAGTTATCGCTTTTTGCGGTAGTTCCTGATGACTTCGCCGCCGTTACGGGTTTGTCGGAGTTCTCGCGGCCCGCGTTGACGTTCGCTTCTGAGATCTCTGGTGCGCGAAGAAACCCCCACCACACTCCAGCAATCACGACCGCAATAGCAAAGGTTGCGGCACCCGCAACGAGCAGCACGCGTCGACCACGCCCCGTTGGCGACTCGGCATCCGGCCCCACGCTTGTATCCAATTGCTGTGAAGTTTCGGTCGACTCTGCAACAGGCACATCCTTGTTCGGGGTGCCGCAGTTATCGCAGAACACAGTATCGGCGGCGATTTCGTTGCCGCAGCTAGTGCAGAAGCGCTTCATGTTCATGCCCCTTCTCCGTTGCAATGCCCACAGTACTTCTTAGTGGCGCCGACTGTGCATAGGGCAACCACTCCGCTTTCGATGACGGCTGGCGCGTACGTCTGATCCGGGTGGCATGGAAGGAAAAAGTAACCATGACCGACTGTCATCCTGATGTTGTCCGCCTCCGCACCGTCATCTGGCAGATTTTCGCGGCGTAGATTCCCAAGCCCCAGTGTCTCTAACGCAGCTTGAATCCACAACCGCCGCAAAACACGTCTTCCCCAGTATCGCCGGCACCGCACTGCGGGCATCGCCCTGCCGAGGGCATTTGCGTGGCCGCCGGTGCGGCGGTCGGGGGAGATGCCAGGGGAATGCGCTGTGCCTGGGCCAAGGGCGCAGCGGGCTTCGCTGGCATCATCCCCGGGACATGCTCCACGGCGACCGGCGTCACACGTCCCGCGGACGAGCCATGCTTCAGCAAATTCTCGATGATCCGAATCACGCGTGCTGCTTCGTTTTCATCGATCTTGATTCCTTCGATTAATGACCTCTTGAAAGCTATTACGCATACTCTCCCACCGACGTCAAAAAGTTCTAACTTCAATTCTTTGTTGAGAAAGTAATACAGGACGGCGCCTATCCAAAATAACGGCGCCAGAAAGAAGGTGAAACTGCCGAGCACCGCTATCAGCACCGCGATCTTCCACGGTTTGGCGTAACCGTAGCCACCCGAGCACAGTTTTTCGATCGGCGTGACACGCATGAAAAATCCGGACCAGGACCCTTCCTCGAAGCGAATGTTGTCCTTGTCGACAACTAGCGAGACTGTCGGATCAATGCCGATCAGGGAGAGCAGGAACGAGATGACCCCTCCCTCCCGTCCCTTGATTTGGACATACATGCCTTCCTTGTTCGGAGCCTCGCTCACGAACCACTCCTTGATTACGTGTGCCATTGTTAGTCCTTTCTCCCAGAAAATTAGAACCAAAAGTCAAGTTTCATGGCGATACCTTCGCACTGCAGTAGATCGAATCGTCGTGGCGCCGACGACGGTCCCGCAGTTCATTTGCCGCGGTCTCCGCAGCCGACAGCTTGAGCAAACGACAGTGAAGCTGCTCGTCGTTGCCTTCGGGTTCTTGTCGTCAGATGTCGTCGGCACCAGCGTGTAACCTCCTGTGGCAATTCCCTCGGCAGGGTCGCGTTAGCACTCGACCGATTCAGCGCGATCAAGCCAGCCAGCAGTGCCCCGACGGCGCCGAGCGCGAAACTGCCACCCCGGACCCCCATGTAGCTGAACAGGCCGACCACGAATACGGCGGTGATCAACACCAGCGCAGTCAGTATGAATGCACGAACATTCCTGACTGCCTCCAAGGCGCCGAGGATGGTCGAAATACGCGGCATGGCCGCAACAGCCGATTCAGTTGTCATTCTTTCCCCGCTCAGTTGATTATGTTTAACCGCGAGGCGCCGTCACCGCAATGGCGGGGCTTATCGCTTGCTCTCCTCCGCTTGCTTGATCCGTTGGCACTGCGCCTCTGCCTGATGCTCGGGCTTGAGGCACGCGCGACTTTCGCAGAGCGCCTGGCTGATGATATTTGAGCGATTCGCGCACAGCTCCCTTACCGTTTGCCTGGCGGATTGAGCTGGCCCAGCAGCTGCGCGTCCCCGATGCCCGACAACTGCAACAGCTGGGGCGAGTTGACGGCGCCGCCACAAACTATCACGTTGCGCCGCGCAAAGGCCTGCAGCAGTCGATTGCCACGCCGGTACTCGACACCGATGGCGCGGCGGCCCTGCATCAGGATGCGGGTGGCATGCGATTGCTGGTGCAGCGTCAGGTTGGCGCGTCGCAGCGCCGGCTGCAGGAACGCCGTGGCGCTAGATACACGCAGGCCGTCCCGAGTATTGATCTGGTAGATGCCGACGCCCTCGCTGCTTGCGCCGTTGAAATCGAGCGTGGTGGGAAAACCCAGCGTATTGGCCGCTTCAATGAAACTGCCGCAGAGGGGATGGACCTGCCGCGTGATGTCACTCACGTGCAGGGGACCGCCCGCACCATGGTGTGGCCCGGAGCCCCAAGCGTGGTCTTCCGAACGCTTGAAAAACGGCAGCACATCGCGCCAACCCCAGCCCGCATTGCCCCACTGTTCCCACATGTCGTAATCCAGCGGCTGGCCGCGCACATAGGCCATGGCATTGATCGAGCTCGAGCCCCCCAGCACCTTGCCGCGCGGCCAGTAGCTGCTGCGCCCGCCAAGACCCGCTTCAGGTTGCGTCTGGTACATCCAGTTCACGCCCGGGTCGCGAAACGTGCGCGCGTAACCAATCGGGATCCGCACCCAGAGCCGCCGGTCCGTGCCACCGGCCTCCAGCAGCAGAACTCGGCGCGTCCCGCCGGCCGACAACCGGTCCGCGAGCACGCAGCCGGCAGAGCCGGCGCCGACGATGATGGTGTCCCACTGCTCCATTGCAAGTGTTGCCGGGCATTTGCCCGGTCAAGGTTCTCGTTCCAAGGTCAAGGCGCCAGCCGTTCGTGCCCGACCAGGCCAAGATTGTTCACGCCGAACCGTCGCGCCGCGGCCAGCACCGCGGCGACATGCTGGTAGGCCACACGCGAGTCGGGTCGCAGCAAGACCTGAGGCTGTGGCGCGATTGCTGCCACACGCAACAGTTCTTCCTCCAGCGCGCCACGGTCGGCAAGCTCGGCGCCGTTCCAGTTGACGCGACCATCGGCAAGCAGTTCGACGCGCTCGACCGGCGCGGTCACCCCAGCCGGCTCGGTCTGTGGCGGGCCGGCCCGGCCCAGCTGGAGCTGATGCAGTTGCACGGGAATCGTGATGATCAGCATGATGATGAGAACCAGCATCACGTCGATCAGCGGCGTGGTGTTGATGTCGAGCATCAGCTCGGAGTCGCCCTCGGCTCGGGCCGAAAAACTCATGGCCATCGCTTCATCCCTGCTGCCGGCATCGCATCCATGAGCTGCTAGCCGCCTCTTGCCAGCGGCTCGGTGACGAAGGACAGGGTGTTGATTCCGGCCTGCTGGCAGGCCAGAACGACACGCCCCACATGCTGGTACGCGGCCTCGGCGTCGCCATGGATCTGCACCTGCGGCTGCGGTTGCTGCGCCGCCGCCGTCCGCAGCATGGCCAGCAGTCGGGCCGGGTCGCGCACCCGGCTCTGGTTCCAGAACACGGCGCCGTCGCGCGTTACGGCGATGTTGATGTTCTGCGGCTGGGTCTGCCGAAGCATCGCCCGTTCCACCGGCAGCCGCACGGCGACGGTGTGCGCCACCACGGGAATCGTGATCAGAAAAATGATCAGCAGCACCAGCATGACATCGACCAGCGGCGTGGTGTTGATGCCTGAGACAAGCTCGCCATGGTCCGGCCCGTCCGGTTTGAAGCGCATGCTCACTGCTGCGCCTCGCTAGCCCTGGCGGGGCGTCCAAGCAACCGCGCGTGCATTTCGGAGCCGAACGCCCGCACGCTGGCCAGTACCATCCGGTTGCGCCGGCCCAGCCAGTTGTAGCCGAGAACGGCCGGAACCGCCACGGCAAGGCCGAGCGCCGTCATGATCAGCGACTCGCCGACCGGTCCGGCGACCTTGTCAATGGACGCCTGGCCGGCAATGCCGATCGCGATCAGCGCCTGGTAAATGCCCCAGACCGTGCCAAACAGTCCGACAAAGGGGCTGGTGGCGCCGACGGTCGCGAGCAGGGTGAGTCCGCCTTGCAGGTGGCTCTGCACCTCGTCCAGAGCGTTTTGAATCGAGCCGGCGACCCAGCTGTTCAGGTCCACGTTGCGGGTGAGCTCGCCCACATGTTCCTGCTTGGCCTCGATGGCGGCTCGGGCAACGCGCTGAAACACGGTTCCCTGGGGCAACTGGTCCAGCGCCTCCTGTGGATTGCCTGCGCTCCAGAAACCCGCCGGCAGGCCGCCTGCCTGGCGCATCAGCGCAGACTGCTCGGCGACCTTGACCACGATGACGTACCAGCTGGCGACCGACATCAGCAGCAGAACCAGCAGCGTGCCACGCGTCACCAGACCGCCCGCTTGCCACATCGCTCGCAGCCCGTAGGGGTTGGGCACCATTTCCTTGACGGCGCCGGACGCGGCCTCGGCAATCACCTGCGATGCGGCGGTTGCCGGCGCGGCGGTCTGGGCCAGCGCCTGGCCCGACAGCAGCGCGGCGCCGAGCGCGCATACCAGCATCAACATGGCCAACAGACTGTGCCGTCGCCAAGTCATGACATCCCTTCGAGGGTGTAGGTCGTTGTGCAACATCGACGGAGCGGTCAGGCTATTCGACGACCCGGAACCTGAAGGATTTGTCAGCGAAGACTTCGGTATCCCCCTGGTCGTGGCAGACATACTGCCGCATGGCCTCGCGCACAGCCTTGTCGAACAGGCCGGCCGGCTCGGAATTGAGGATGGTGACCTGCACCACCTTGCCTCGCATGATCGTGGCACGGGCCAGCACCGTGCCGCCGATGCCGGCCTTGACGGCCCTTGCCGGCGGCACCGCCTCGACCATGGTCGGACACAGGTCCCTGATCTGGACCGTGGCGCTCGACTGCAACCGGGACGGGGCTGCGTTCCCGGCGCGTGGCGCCATTGGAGCGGCAACCCTTGGCGGCGCGGCCAGCGTCGCGGCGGGCTCGGGCACATGTGGGGTACTGACACGCTCGGGTCCTGTCGGCTCTGCTTTCATCGCTTCCACGTTGATCGCAGGTGCGGCACCCGCTGCAGCAGCCGCAGCTGGTGCTGCGGGTTGCTGCTTCGCCGTGGACTCCTGCTGCGACAACGGTGAGCGTGCATGCATGGGCTCAGCTTGCCGTGGTGACGCCGCCATGTCGACGCGGGGTGGCGTGGCTGGCGGCGACGTGGGCAGTCCGGTTTCACTGACGATCGTCACCTGCACTGGCGAGCGGACCATCTCGACGACACGGTACGCGGTGCCGCTCAGCACCAGCCAAGCCAGGGCCAGGTGCAGCACAACGACCAGGCCGAGGCCGACGGCGCGATGCCTGCGGCTCAGGCGAAGTTGGTCGAAAGACAGGGCCGGGCTCATGAACGAATTCTCCGGCATCCCAGGGCCGCCGGTTTCCGACTGCCGTGCTCTTGAACTCGAACCCAGGATTTCAGGCTAGAGTTG
>JBCKPE010000112.1:0-6301 GCA_038901875.1 Burkholderiaceae bacterium | reverse complement strand
TGTCATGGGTTTCACGCGTTTATTGATCATCGGCTCGCTCGTGAGCGCAGCCTCGGCTCTAGGCGCGCAAGCGTGGGCGGCTGAAGTTGATGTCGCCGCCGCCGAAGCTTTGGCGAAGAAGAGCGGCTGCACAAAATGCCACTCTGTGTCCGCCAAGAAGGAAGGCCCGCCCTACAAGGAGACCGCGGCAAAATACAAAGGCAAGGCCGACGCCGAACAAAAACTTTACACGCACTTGACGACCAACCCCAAGGTCAAGGTCGACGACAAGGAAGAGTTGCACGAGAGCTTCAAGACCAAGAACGAGGCCGAGATTCGCAACGTCGTGAAGTACATCCTTTCGCGCTGATTGCGCGCCAAGCGACTGGGAGCCTGCCTTGATCAAAAAAACCTGGGATGCGCTGGCAAGTCGGTGCCGGACCTGCGCCCGGGTGACTCTCGTGTCGGGCGCCGTCGTCTTGGCGGTCATCGCTGGCGCTCTGCTGATGGTCGCTGGCGCTGCCGGCCTAGCCTGGACCAATACCGAGAAGTTCTGTATCGGTTGCCACGAGATGAAGGACAACGTCTACGCCGAGTTCAAGGGCACGATCCACGACACCAACCGCTCCGGCGTGCGCGCTCAGTGCTCCGACTGCCATGTGCCGCGCGAGCCCGGCCCCATGTTGCTGCGCAAGGTGCAGGCCACGTTCGAGCTCTATGGCCACTTCGTCACAGGGATCATTGACACCAAAGAGAAATTTGAGGTGCACCGTTACGAAATGGCCAAGCGCGTGTGGACGCGCATGAAGGAAACCGACTCGCTCGAATGCCGCAATTGCCATCAACGCGACGCCATGAACGCCGAGAAGCAGACCGAGAAGGCGCGGACGCGGCACGCCAAGGCCGACAAGGAAGGCGTGACGTGCATTGATTGCCACTTCGGCATTGCGCACAAGGAGCCAGACGGCCCCGGGCCGCAGGAACTCAATGTCAGTCATAAGAAGTAATGGAATCCGATCGTCATCCGAGAGCTGCGGGGCAAATTGCGGCCCCTTCGGTTCTTGTAATCACGGGTAAAGCTCGATGAAACACCTGAAATATTCATTCGCGGCCTTGCTGCAAGGCCTGGTGCTGACGGCGGGCGTCGCCCTGATGCCAGACAGCGCGTTGTCTGCCAGCCACGCCGAAAAGGCGCCGCGCAAGGACATGGTGCTCAAGGGCGACGCCAAATGCACGCGATGTCACGACGAATCGGAAGAGTATCCGGTGCTGTCCATCGGCAAGACCAAGCACGGCACCATCGCCGACAAGCGCACGCCGACCTGTACCAATTGCCACGGCGAGAGCGAGACTCACGCCAACAAGCCTCCCGACGTGAAAGAGCGGCCGAAGGTCGAGCGCTCTTTCGGGAAGAAGTCGACCACCCCCGCCATTGCGCAAAACCAGACCTGCCTGACCTGCCACCAGGGCGGCAAGCGCATCCACTGGGCCGGCAGCATGCACGCCAGCCGAGACACGACCTGCACCGCCTGTCACCAGGTGCATACTGCTCAGGACAAGGTACGCGACAAGGTCGCCCAGTCCGAAGTGTGCTTCGCCTGCCACAAGGACAAGCGCGCGGAAATCAACCGGCCGTCGCGCCACCCGATCCTCGAAGGCAAGGTCGCATGCTCCGACTGCCACAATCCCCACGGTTCGGCGGGGCGGGCAAATATGGTCCGCGACAATGTCAACGACACCTGTTACGCCTGCCACATGGAGAAGCGCGGCCCGTTTGTGCGCAACCACCAGCCGGTGCAGGAAGACTGCTCGATCTGCCACAACCCGCACGGCACCACCACCCCCAACCTGCTCAAGGCGCGTGCGCCGTTCCTGTGCCAGCAGTGCCACGAGCCCACCGGGCATCGAGCCGTCCCCGGGGCATTTGCTACAGGTGGTCCTACGGGCACCGTCGCCGCGAACCTTTTGGCACGGGGCTGCGTAAACTGCCATACCAACATCCATGGCACCAATAACCCCTTGGACGGGGGCGGCGGCCAACGGGTGTTCCGCCGATAGCGACATGGCTGACAGATAACAGGAGATCGATCATGAACAGGCATACACACTACGTGTTCCGGCTCGCTGCGACGGCCGCTGCAGTACTTGCTGGCGTGGGCGCTTACGCCGCCGAAGGCGACGAGATCACGGCGCTCACCAAGCCCGAAAGCAACATCGAGTTCGGCTTGGGCTACGTCAACAAGGATGGCCTGCGCTTCGGCCAGTACAGTGGATTGAATGAAAAGGGTACTTATGGACTTTTGGGCGGGAGCCTGATCAAGCGTGACGACGCCACCGGCACCTGGCTTAACCTCAGCGGCCGCAATCTCGGGCTTGAATCGCGTGAACTTCGATTCGAGCACAACCGCCAGGGCAACTGGGGCTATTTCATCGAGTATGGCGTGACACCCCGTTTCAATCCCTACACCGTGAATACCGGGCTGTCTGGCATCGGCACCGCCACCCAGACCATCAACGGCGCCGCACTGAGGGATGTCGACCTGAAAACCAAGCGCGAGGCCGTGACCCTGGGTTTCAGCAAGAATCTGCCGGCGGGCTGGGACGTACAGGTGCGCTTCAGGAACGAGGAGAAGGATGGCGCGCGCCAGTGGGGCCAGGGCGGACCTCCCGTTAACTTCCTGACAGATCCGATCAACCAGACCACCCGGCAACTCGATGTCATCCTGGGCTACGCCGGGGAGAAGCTGCAACTCTCAGGCGGTTATTACGGGACTTTGTTTGAAAACCACAACACCGTGCTCAATGTGCCCAACAGTACTGTCTTTACCCAAATGGCGCTGCCGCCGGGCAACCAATCCCACCAGTTGCACTTGTCCGGCGGCTACAGCTTTACGCCGACCACGCGCGGCACGTTCAAGCTCGCTTATACCAAGGCGACCCAAAACGAGGGCTTCTTCGTTGCGCCTACGATGAATACCCGCACCGACTTGGGTGGCGCCGTTGACACCACCCTGCTGCAAATTGGCATCGTCGCCCGGCCCATGCCCAAGCTTTCGCTGCTCGCCAACCTGCGCTATGAGGACAGGGACGACCAGACGCCGCTCGCGCTGTACACCACCGTCGATGCTACGAGAACACTGGACGGCTTTAATGAGCCCCGCTCCATCCGAACCCTGGCGGGCAAGCTGGAAGCCAGCTACGCCCTGCCGCTGAGCTTGCGCCTGACCGGCGGCGTCGATTACGACGAGAAAAAACGCAACACCTTTCGGGTGGCGTCGGTCAGCCAGCGCGAGCGGACCGATGAAACAGCCTATCGGGTGGAACTGCGGCGCTCGATGTCGGAGACCATTACCGGCGCACTGGCCTACATTCACAGTGATCGCGGCGGTTCGCCTTTTCTGACCACGGTGCGGAACGACAATAGCCCCGGCAGCAACCTCATCGCCCCCATCCATCTGGCTGATCGCAAGCGCGACAAGGTGCGCCTGTCGGCGAACTGGCAGGCGACAGAGCAGTTGTCGCTGCAGTTCAGGGTGGATGAGTCGCGTGACAACTACGGCCAGCGTGATGGTTCAATATTGGGAGCGCAAAAAGGCGAGGCGAGCGCGTATTCGGTCGATGCCGCCTATGCCTTCAGCGACAAATGGCAGGCAACGGCCTGGATTTCCCGCGACGATACCCGTTACGAACAACTGACCCGACTCGTTGACCCCTGGCAGGCCAAGCTGCGCAACGTCGGCGATTCCTTCGGTCTGGGTGTGCGCGGCAAGCCGTTAAGCCGACTCGAGATCGGCGCTGACCTGAGTCACGCCAACATGAGAGATGAAAACCAGCAGCAGCTCTTCGCCGGTGTAGCGGTGGTGGATTTGGTGCCCAACTTTTCAACCAAGCTGACGAAGCTGAATCTGTTCGCAAAGTATGCGGTAAAGAAGAATGTCGATCTCCGCCTCAACTATATCTATGATCGCTTCAGCACCGATGACTGGACTTGGACGACATGGACTTACTCGGATGGTACGCGGGTACTGCAAAGCCCGACGCAGAAAGTTCACTTCATCGGCGTTATGATGAACTACCGGTTTTAGTAGCGTCGGGCTGAGGCCATGTCACAACGCCCCGACCGGATCGGGGCGGTTTTCCGCTCAGGCGGGTGCTACTACCCGGCGCATCTGGCCGGGGATGACGGTGACGCCGCTCTGGGCGCCCAGGGGCCGTACCATCAGCATTGCCGCATCCGTCGTTTGAGCTCGAGAACTTCTGCAAACCGCGGGTAAAATGCCGAATCGCCTGCTGCGCAGAGATCATGGGCGAAGCTTCACCGCTCATTGCCGCACCCTTCCGGGTTTTCATGCCCGGTTTGCGATGCTGCCTGGGTCGGCCTGATTCCCGGCAACAGCCGCACCGGGTTCTCATCAAGTCGCGTCGACAGAAGATAGGGAAAATCGGCGCGACAGCTTTCCGGAAAAATGCAATAACAATGCTCGAAGCGGCCAACCTTGAGTGCGTGCGCGGAGACCGCACGCTGTTCAGCGACCTCAGTTTCACGCTGGGCGGCGGCGAACTGTTGCGGGTAGCCGGGGCCAACGGCAGCGGAAAAACCAGCTTGCTGCGCATCTTGTGCGGACTGCTCTCTCCTGCGCAGGGGGAAGTGCGCTGGCGGGGCAGCAACATCAGTTCACTGCGCGAGGAATACTGGAAGGAAATCGTCTACCTCGGGCATTCGAATGCCGTGAAGGACGGGTTGACCGCCGCTGAAAACCTGAGCGTGGCCTGCACCATCGCGGGATTGACCGTCGATCAAACGCATGTCAATGCAGCGCTGCACAGCTTTGGTCTTGCGCAATGCGAGGACTTGCCGGCCAAGGCGCTGTCGCAGGGACAACGCCGCAGGGCGGCGCTGGCACGCCTCGTCCTGAGTCAGCACCTGCCGCTGTGGATACTCGACGAACCCTTCACGGCGCTCGACGTCGACGCGGCGGATCACGTGCAGACGCTGATCGCCGCGCATGTCGCCCGCGGCGCCGCGGTCGTGCTCGCGACGCACCAGGAAGCCCGCATCATCAGTTCGTCCGTGCGCACCATCGATCTCGACGCGGGCGCGGGCGCGTCATGCTGAGCGCCCTGCGTTGCGTGATTCAGCGCGATCTGCTGCTGGCGATGCGCCGACGCGCCGACGTCCTGACGGCGCTGCTGTTCTTCGTCATCGTCGTGAGCCTGTTCCCGCTGGGACTGGGCAACGAACCCAACCTGCTGCGTTCGATCGCGCCCGGCGTGATCTGGGTCGCGGCCCTGTTGGCGTCGATGCTTTCGCTGACGCGCATGTTCGCCGAGGATCACGCCGACGGCACGCTTGAGCAGATGCTGTTGGGCGCCGCGCCCCTGGGCGTGATCGTCGTCGCCAAGGTCACTGCGCATTGGCTGGTCGCCGGACTGCCGCTGGTCCTGATCGCGCCCGTGCTTGCGCTGCAATTTGACTTGCATCAATCGTTGCTGGGGGTGCTTACGCTATCCTTGCTGCTCGGTACCCCGGTCTTGAGCCTCATTGGCGCGATTGGGGCGGCCCTGACGCTGGGATTGCGCGGAGGCGGGATTTTGCTTTCATTGTTGGTGTTGCCGCTGTATGTGCCGGTGCTGATCATCGGCGGCGGCGCCGTTGAAATAGCGTCGTCGGGCTTGAGCGCGCAAGGCCACCTGTTCGTGTTGGGCGCGTTCCTCGTCGTCGCGCTAGCGTTTGCGCCGTGGGCGATCGTCGCGGCGCTGCGAATTTCGGCGGAGTGACGAGCCGCGCCATGAACGCCGCGACGGTTCTTGCGATGCGATCGCCGCCAACTTTTGCGCTTGCCATGGATCAATGCAGGACTCTCTTGAGAAAACAACGACGGGATCGACCATGACCGAGGCCAAGGGCCGGCGCTTGAAGATCAATTGGTTCAAGTACTCGTCGCCGCAGAGCTTTTTCCCGCTGATCGGAAAACTCACGCCTGCGTTCGCGCTCCTGGCCGCCGTGTTGTGCCTGGCCGGGTTGTACATCGGATTCTTCGTCGCGCCAAGCGACGCCCAGCAGGGCGACGCCTACCGCATCATTTTCATCCATGTGCCGGCGGCGTGGATGTCGATGTTCATCTACGTCGTGATGGCGTTTTGGGCCGCTGCGGGCTTGGTCTTCAACACCCGACTCTCAGGCATGTGGGCCAGCGCGCTGGCGCCCACCGGCGCGCTGATGACCTTCATCGCGCTGTGGACCGGCGCGCTGTGGGGCAAGCCGACCTGGGGCGCCTGGTGGGTCTGGGACGCACGCCTGAGCTCCGAGCTGATCCTGCTT
>JBCKPE010000111.1:0-6351 GCA_038901875.1 Burkholderiaceae bacterium | reverse complement strand
CCCGACGCGTAACCGGTCAGGGAGCCGTCCTTTCCAATGACGCGGTGGCAGGGAACGATGATGCTGAGCGGATTGCGCCCGACCGCAGCGCCGACCGCGCGCGTCGCCGATGTCTTGCCAAGCTGAGCCGCCAGCACGCCGTAGCTGGTCGTCGCGCCGTGCTGAATGCAAAGCAGCACGCGCCAGACCGACTGCTGGAACGGGCTTCCGGCGCTCAAGTCCAGCGGCAAATCAAAGACGGTCTGCTGCCGAAGAAAATAGGCCTTCAGTTGACTCGCTGCTTCTTTCAGCGTGCGGTTGTTTGTCGACCGCGTCCAACTGCTCATGTCCGGACCATGTCGCTGGCCATCGAACCAGACGCCGGCAAGACCGCGCGCAGTTGCGCCAAGCGTCATGCTGCCGAGCGGACTGGAGATTTGCATGAACACCATGTTCGGATCATTGTTCATCAGTCTTTCTCCTTCTGTCTTGTTTGTCTTGCCGCGACCGTTCTGATCGGCGGGCTCAACCGATTCCAGGCCCGAATCACGGCGTAGGCGCGCCACGGCCTCCAGGCCTGTGAAGCCTGTTCCGCCGCGCTCGCCGCAAGTCGAGACCCCTGCAAATCAAGTGCCTTGTGCAGCGCCACGTCACCGGCGGGAAAGGCATCCGGCCAGCGCAGCGCGCGCATGGCGATGTACTGCGCGGTCCAGTCGCCGATGCCGGGCAGGGCCCTCAGCGCGGCCACCGTGGCTCTGAGGTCGGCACCGGCGTGCAGTTGCAACTGACCCTCGGCACAGGCGCGAGCCAGCGCGAGGATCGCCGCCTGGCGTTGCCTGACGATGCCGAGCGACCCGAGTGCGTCGCCGTCGAGCCGTGCCAGCACCTTGGCCGACGGAAACAGGCGATTGAGCCCCGGCACCGGCGTTTCGATCGCGTCACCGAAGCGCTCGACCAGGCGTTGCGCCAGGGTTCGCGCCGCCGCCACCGTGATCTGCTGGCCCAGCACCGCACGGACAGCAAGTTCGAGGCCGTCCATCGTTCCCGGAACCCGCAGCCCGTCGCCATCGGGAAAACTTTTCCGCAGCACGGCGTTGATGGCCTGCGGATCCGCGTCCAGATCCAGCATGGCGCGCAGCCTCGGTATCACCAGCGGCAGGATTTCGCGCAGCGAGTCGCCACAGCGCAGCAGCAACTGGTTGCGCGTTTCGTCGAATGCCGCGACCAGCCAGCCCCTGTGTTCAGTTCCGCCACTGTGCAGGCGCACCGTCCTCGCGATCGATTGGGCGCCCGATTCCGTCGCCACCGATTCGACACCCGCGATCTGGCGCCTGGCAAAGAATTCCAGCATCGCGGCAACGTCGTAGGGCGGGCGGTAGCCAAGCCGGATCAGCGAGCCGCCTTCGGGGCGCGAGCCGACGTTCGAGCGCAGCCGGCTCGGGCTTAGCCCGTAATGCTGCAGGAAACAGGCGTTGAAGCGGCGCACGCTCGCGAACCCGCTGACAAAGGCAACGCGGGTCATGGCAAGGTCGGTATCGGTCAGCAACTGCTTGGCGTTGAGGAGACGTCGCGTCTGCAGGTACTGGACCGGCGTGACGCCGAAATGCCGGTCAAAAATGCGCCGGACGTGGCGCCCACTGATGCCCAATCGTGCCGCCAGCCGCTCGATCGAAGCCGGTTCGTCATTCCAACTGTTCGGGTCGTCGAGCAGGCGCGCTGCATGCTGCGCCAGTGTGGCGCTGGCGTCCTGGATCGACCAGGCCTGTTGCTGAGGGGCCAGCTCGGGCCGGCAGCGCAGGCACGGCCTGAAGCCAGCCCGTTCGGCCTGTGCCGCAAGTTGGAAGAAGCGGCAGTTCTCGCGCTTCGGTGTTCGCACCCGGCAGACCGGACGGCAATAGACGCCGGTGCTGGTGACGCCAGTGAAAAAGCTGCCGTCAAAGCGCGCATCGTGCGCCTTCATGGCCAGGTAGCGGGCGTCCGACTCAGTCGCATCGTCAAGCTTCGTCATGCAAGGAATGATACGCCGCGCAAGGCGCATGACTGGCCGTTTTCGGACATGTGGCAGCAGGGGGTGACCCCTACAATCCATGCCATCCCGCGCATCCTGTGCGAGTCCCGTCCAGGTCCGCCCAGCGACCATTCCAGGAGCCACTTGATGCAGTTCAGTGCGGCCATCTTCAAGGCCTACGACATCCGCGGCGTCGTGCCGTCCATGATCGACGCGGGCGTGGCTGAGGCGCTGGGTCGAGCCTTCGGCCGCATGGCCCGCGACGTTGGCGAGCGCGAGGTCACCGTCGGCCGCGACGGGCGCCTGAGCGGGCCGCTGCTCGGTGCCGCGCTGGTTCGTGGTCTGGTGTCGGCCGGCGTTGACGTGATCGACATCGGCATGGTGACGACGCCGCTGCTGTACTTTGCCGCTTCCACACTCTGCGCCAGCGGCATTCAATTGACCGGCAGCCACAACCCGAGGGACTACAACGGCTTCAAGATGGTGCTGGCTGGGCGCGCCATTCATGGCGAGGAGATCCAGGCGCTGCGCCGCCTGATGGAGCAGGGCGGCGGGCCGAGCGCGCTGCCGCCCGGACGCATCCGCAACATCAACCTGCTCGCGCCGTACCGCGATCGCATCCTCTCTGACGTGAAACTGGCGCGGCCCATGAAGATCGTCGTCGATTCGGGCAACGGCGTTGCCGGTGCGTCGGCCCCGGGCCTGTTTCGTGCGCTCGGCTGCGAGGTGATTGAACTGTTCAGCGAGGTGGACGGCAATTTTCCGAATCACCATCCCGATCCGAGCAAGCCGGAGAACCTGCGCGACCTGATCAATGCGCTGCAGAGCAGCGGCGCGGAGCTTGGGCTGGCCTTCGATGGCGACGGTGATCGCCTGGGCATCGTCACGCGCCAGGGCAACACCATCTACCCGGATCGGCAGATGATATTGTTTGCGCAGGACGTGCTGAAACGCGTGCCTGGCGGAACCATCCTGTTCGACGTGAAGTGCACGCAGCGGCTCGCCCCGGCGATCGAAGCTGCCGGCGGCAAGCCGCTGATGTACAAGACCGGGCATTCGCTGATCAAGGCGAAGATGCGCGAGCTCGAAGCGGCCGGGCAGCAGGTCCCGCTCGGCGGCGAGATGAGCGGGCATATCTTCTTCAAGGAGCGCTGGTTCGGTTTTGATGACGGCAGCTACGCGGGCTGCCGACTGCTGGAGATCCTCAGCCGCCATCCCGACGCCAGTGCCGTGCTGGATGCGTTGCCGAGCAGCTTCTCCACGCCCGAGCTGAACGTGCCATGCGCCGAGGGCGAAGCGCACGGCTTGGCCGCCGGTCTGGTCGCCACGGCAAGTTTTGCCGCGCCCGCGGTGGTCAACAGCATCGATGGCCTGCGCGTCGACTGGCCCGATGGCTTCGGGCTGATCCGCGCTTCCAACACGACGCCGGTGCTGGTGCTGCGTTTCGAGGGGCATACCGAGCCAGCTCTGGCGCGCATCCAGGCGCAGATGTTTGACCTGTTGCGCAGCGTCAAGCCCGACGCGCAGTTGCAGGCCTCGGCACATTGAGGGCCGGCGGCTTGAAAGTGCTGGTGGTCAAGTTGTCGTCGCTCGGCGATGTGGTGCACGCCATGCCGGCGCTGCAGGACATGCAAATCGCTCTGGCTGCCGGCGCTGCCGAATCCGCGCCAACCGAAGCGCTGCAGATCGACTGGGTCGTCGAGCGTGCCTTTGCGCCGCTGGTGCGCCGCTGCACCGGCCTGCGCAGGACGATCGAGTGCGACATCAGAACCTGGCGCCGCAGTTTCTGGACGGCGCCGACGCGCTCTGCCTGGCGCGAGTTTCTCGGCCAGTTGCGGGAGCAGGCTTATGACGCGGTGATCGACCTGCAGGGGCTGACCAAGTCGGCCGTCGTCGCGCGCCTGGCGCGACTGGCGCCGGGAGGAAAACGCTACGGGCTGGCGAATCGCACCGAGGGCTCAAGCTACGAGGCGCCGGCGCGCTGGCTCGCCGATGTCGCAATTCGGATCGAGCCGCGAATCCATGTCGTCGAGCGCGCTCGGGAACTCTGTGCCCGCGCTCTGGGCTACGCCGTGCCCAAGCACCTCAGTTACGGCCTGCGGCTGCGGTCCGGGCGCGAGGGCGCGCACGGAGCAACCGAGTCGGTTCAAGCGCAGGACGCGGCGGGCGAATCGCGGCCGCTGGTCCTGCTGGTCCACGGCAGTTCGCGCGCCGACAAGTTGTGGCCTGAACCCCATTGGGTCGAGTTGGGCCGCAGGATCATCGAGGACGGCTACCGCATTGCCCTGGTCCACGGCAGCGACGATGAAGAGGCGCGAAGCCGGCGCATCGCCAAGGCGCTGGGCAAGCAGTCCGTCGTCTGGCCCAGGCTGGAACTCGACGCGCTGCTGGACCGGATGAGCCGCTCCCGTGGTGTGGTTGGCGTGGACAGTGGGCTGAGTCACCTGGCCGTTGCGCTCGATCTGCCGCATGTGCAGATCTACAACCTCGACACCGCCTGGCGCACTGGTCCCAGTGCCAGGCGGCACCAGGTATCCATCGTGGCTGATCCAACGCCCGCGCTCGAGCCGGTCTGGAATCTGTGGCAACAAGTGTTGCGGGCATGAAACGCCGCATCTGTTCGCTGCTGCAATCGGTGCCATGCACATGACGCTTTGGCTCTATTCGCTATTGACCATGCTGTTGCAACCGGTGCTGCGCTGGAAGCTGCGGCGTCGCGGTCGGCGCGAAGACGGTTACCTCCATGCGATCGAGGAAAGGTTTGGGCGTTATGCCGATGCAGGTGATGCTCCGAGCTCGACCCTGCCGCGGCGGGTCTGGGTGCACGCCGTGTCGATGGGTGAAACCCGGGCCGCGGCAATCCTCATTGCCGCGCTGCGCGAAAAGTGGCCTGGCATGCGCCTGCTGCTGACGCACAGCACAGCCACGGGCAGGGCCGAGGGCGCCAAGCTGCTGCAACCGGGCGACCGCCAAGTCTGGCTGCCCTGGGACACGCCGGGCGCGGTGAATCACTTCTTGCGGCATTTCGCTCCCGGCATCGGCATCCTGGTCGAGACCGAGCTGTGGCCGAACCTGCTCGATGCCTGCCGGCGCAGGGGCCTGCCGGCGGCGCTGGTGAACGCGCGGATGAACCGGCGCTCGCTGCGACTGGCCCGCATCCTCTCGCCGCTGTCCCGCCCCGCCTACCGTTCCCTGTCCATGGTGTTGGCGCAGACTGAAGAAGACGCGGCGCGACTGCGCCAGGCCGGTTGCAAGGTCGACGCTGTCTACGGCAACCTCAAGTTCGACGCCGCGCCGGACCCCGAACAACTTCGGCGCGGTCAGGCCTGGCGCCAGCGCTCGGAGCGTTCGCTGTTGCTGTTTGCAAGCTCGCGTGAAGGCGAGGAGCAGACCTGGCTGGAGGCGTGGGACGCGCTTAGCGATGATGCGGCCGATGTTGCCGCGCCGTCGGCCAGGACAGCGCGCTGGCTGCTGGTGCCACGCCATCCGCAGCGTTTCGACGAGGTGGCGCGACTGATCGAAGCGCGCGGCTTGACTCTGTCGCGCTGCAGTGACTGGAGCGACGGCCCGGACGCGCGAGCCCTGGCCTGCGATGTCTGGCTCGGTGATTCGCTCGGCAACATGGCTCTTTACTACGCAATGAGTGACGCCGCGCTGCTCGGCGGCAGTTTTGCGCCGCTGGGCGGGCACAACCTGATCGAAGCCGCAGCCTGCGGTTGCCCACTGGTGATGGGCCCGAACACCTTCAACTTTGCCGAAGCTGCCACGCTTGCGCGGACTGCCGGCGCGGCTATTCAGGCGCAGACGATGGTGGCGGCGATGCCGCAGTTGACGCACTTGCTGGCCAGTCCCGAGGCGATGCGCGAGGCGCGGCAGGCTTGTCAACGTTTTAGTGAAGAACACCGCGGCTGTACCGCCCGGACGGTGGCGGCGCTGGCGACGCTGCTACCTGCAGTTACTCAATGATCTGGTCCGCGCGCAGCAGGAATGAGCGCGGCAGCACGAAGCCAAGGGCCTTGGCGGTCTTGAGATTGACAATGAGTTCGAACTTGGTCGGCAGCTTCATCGGCAGGTCGGCCGGATTCGCCCCTCTGAGGATCTTGTCAACGAACTCTGCTGCGCGCCGGTTCCCCAGCGCAAGATTGGGTCCGTAGGACATCAGCCCTCCGTCATCGACATACTCCCGCGCATCGAATAGGGTTGGAATGCGCCTGCGCGCGGCAGTCTCGACCAGCAGCCGCGATTGACTTGCCATCAACGTATCGGCCACGGTCAACAACGCTTGCGAGCCATTGGTCGCAATGTCGTCCAACTCGGACGCCAGCTCGTCACGTGATTGCACCGGGCGCGAATCGACCCGCATG
>JBCKPE010000110.1:0-6362 GCA_038901875.1 Burkholderiaceae bacterium | reverse complement strand
GATGACAGAGGTTCTGGACAAAGAGAACCTCAAACGGGCCTTGGAGCGGGTCAAGCGCAACAAAGGCGCACCGGGCATTGACGGCATGACCGTTGATGAACTCAGTGCCCACCTCAAAGCGCATTGGCCCAGCATCCGCGCGCAACTGGGGGCAGGCGATGAAGGTGCAGATCGCTTTCGCGGCCGAGGGCTGAAAGCCCGAGGGGCCATCGATCGGCGCCAGGGCTGCGGGCCGGCGTTATCCTCCGCTTCGTCCATAGGAGGGAACATGACGACATTCACCAAGGTGCTGCTGTTCACCGACAGCGATGGCCGCGCCAGGTTCCGCGAGGAACAGGTCGCGCTGAGCGAAGGCGCGCCGAGCTCCATGCTGAGCCCGCTGTTCGCCTCGGGCGGCTACCAGTTGCGCGAAAGCCCGGTGGGTTTCCGCAGCCAGTTCCATTGCACCGGCAACCCACAATGGGTGTTCATTCTGTCGGGTGCGATGGAGATCGGCCTGCAGGACGGCAGCTCGCGCGTATTCCGGCCAGGCCAGCATTTCTACTCGGCCGACAACTTGCCGCCAGGCGTTGCATTCGACGCGAAGCTGCATGGCCACTGGAGTCGCCAGGTCGGCACCGAACCCCTGCAGACTCTGTTTGTGCGCGGCTGACCCATCGCGCAGGCCGGCAAAGCTTCGGACATTGATCCAGCGCAAGGTCATGGCGCGGCGGCGGTCCTAAGCTCTGCTTGGAGCGATGGTCGGCGCGGGGTTGTGCCTGCGTGTCATGAACTCCTGGTCTGGTGCCTGGCGTTATCGGCTCGGCCACCCCGATACAACCCGGCATGGAGCACGATGGACAATCCCTTTCTGAACGACCCCCCGGCTGCGCCCGCCGCGTGCCAGACCCTGGACGCCAGCACGTCGGCCGACGCCCTGCACGCGCTTGCGCGTGACTCCGGCCTGCGAACCTGGCGGCTGCGCGGCAAGGAACTGGTTCCTGTGGTGCAGGGCGGCATGGGCGTGGGCGTGTCCGCCGGTGGACTGGCCGGCGCCGTGGCGCGGTTGGGCGCGCTTGGCACCATTTCCTCGGTCGATCTGCGGCGTCTGCATCCGGACCTGATGGCGAAAACCGGCCACCTCGACAAGGAGCCCGACGCGCGAGAGCAAATCGACGCGGCCAATCTACAGGCACTGGAGCGCGAGATCCGGCGCGCCCGGGCACTCGCGCAGGGTTGCGGACTGCTTGCCGTCAACGTGATGCGCGCTGTCAGCGCCTACGGGGCCTATGTGCGCCAGGCCCTGGCCAGCGGCATCGACGCGCTCGTTGTCGGCGCCGGGCTGCCGCTGGACCTGCCAGAGCTGGCGCGCGAGCATCCGGGAACGGCCTTGATTCCGATCTTGTCGGACGCGCGCGGCGTGCAGTTGCTGGTCCGCAAGTGGGAGAAGAGGGGTCGCCTGCCCGACGCCATCGTGATCGAACACCCCGGGCTGGCCGGTGGCCATCTGGGCGCGGCCCGGGTGGCGGACCTGCATGACCGGCGCTTTGATTTCGACGTGGTGATCCCGCAGGTGCTGGAGTTCTTCAAGAGCGCCGGCATCGAGCGCGAGATTGCGCTGATCGCGGCCGGCGGCGTCGCCAGCCGCGCGGACATCCTGCGCCTGCAGTCGCTGGGCGCGGCGGCGGTGCAGCTTGGCACCGCGTTCGCGGTCACCCGGGAGAGCGACGCCGCGCCGGCCTTCAAGCAGATGCTGGCCCAGGCCAGGCCGGAAGACATCGTCGAGTTCATGAGCGTGGCCGGTCTGCCCGCGCGCGCGGTGCGCACGCCCTGGCTGGACAAGTACCTCCGGCTTGAACCCAAGCTCAAGGCGGTGGCGCATGTGAAGAGAAAGTGCAACCTGTCGTTTGACTGCCTGCTGCGCTGCGGGCTGCGCGACGGTGACGCCAGCGTCGGCCAGTTCTGCATTGCCAAGCAACTGGCCCATGCGCTCGAGGGCGACACGCGCAAGGGCCTGTTCTTTCGCGGCGCGGGCCGCCTGCCGTTTGACGATCAGATACGCCCGGTGCTGGACCTCATGCAATGGCTGCTGGGCGGCCTGCGCCCGGCATCGGCCGTCTGAGGTGAGGCGCCGATGAGTCGGCGACCGTTGATCGCCCTGCGCGTGATCGGCGCCAGTCCGGGCGCCGATGCGCTGGCGCAACCGGATCCTCGCTGGCGCCTGCGCCATCTGGTGCTGGCGCCGCATCGCCTCGCATTCTTTCTTGCTGTGCTGGTGCTGATAGGCGCCAGCCTGGGGTGGGCGCTGGTCCAGTTCGAGCGCATCGGTCTGCTGCCGACCCTGCCGCACGCCGTGTCGCCCACGCTGCTGCACGCCACAGTGATGACCTTTGGTTTCCTCCCGCTGTTCTTCTCGGGATTCCTGTTCACGGCCGGTCCGCGCTGGCTTGCCGTGCCGGCACCGGGCACGCAGCCGCTGCTCGCGCCCTTGGCTCTGCAGGCAAGCGCCTGGCTGCTGTGGCTGACGCTGGCGCGTTGGCAGTCGCTGCTGGCGCTTGGCGCGCTGCTGATGGCATGGAGCGGCCTGTGCTGGACGACTGTGCTGTTCTGGCGACTGGTCCGGGCCAGCCCGGCTCCCGATCGCGTCCACGCCGTGACCGTCGGCCTGGCCTGCGCCATCGGTTGCCTGTGCCTGCTCGGGGTGGCGCTCAGTCTGGCGCTGGACGCGACGGATGCGGCGCTGGCCTGGGTGCGCAGCGGCCTGTGGGGTTTCGTCGTGGTGGTGTTCGTGACGGTGACGCATCGGATGATCCCCTTTTTCACCTCCAGCGCGCTGCCTTCCATGGCGGCGTGGCGGCCGTTCTGGTCCCTCGGGCTGATGCTGGGCGTTGCTGCTTTCGAGCTGGCCGCCGTCTGGGTCGAGTTCAGCGGTCGCCGGCCCGGCATTCCAGACCCGCGCTGGATGCTGGTGCGCGGTCTGGTGGAATTCGCCGCCGGCGCGGTGCTGCTGTGGCTGGCCCTGATCTGGGGTCTGGTGCCAAGCTTCAGGACGCGCTTGCTGGCGATGCTGCATGTCGGCTTCCTTTGGCTCGGTCTGGCCCTGGTGCTGGGTGGCACTGCGCAGCTGCTGGGACTGGCGCAGGGTGCGATGGTGCTCGGTCTGGCTTCGCTGCATGCCCTCACCATGGGTTGCCTGGCTTCGCTCATGCTGGCCATGGTCACGCGGGTATCCTGTGGTCACAGCGGACGAGCGCTGCTGGCTGACAACCTGGTCTGGTCGCTGTTCTGGTTGTTGCAACTGGCCACCGTGCTGCGCGTTGTGGCGGCGGCACAGAGCGCAATCTCCGGCTGGCTGTTGCTGGTTGCCGCGCCGTTGTGGACGCTGGTCATGCTGGCCTGGGGCATTCGCCTGGGCAACTGGTACGGAAGGCCGCGCGCCGACGGACGCCCCGGCTGAGGCAAGTCGACGGGCGCCCTGGCTGAGGCAAGCGAGCGTCGTTCAGAGCTGGCGCAGCACCGTGGCCAGCAGTAGCGCGGCAACGACGTTGTGCGCCAGTGCAAGCGGTAACGGCAGCGCGCTCAACACCATGGCTGCGCCGAGCGTGACCTGCAGCGCCAGCAGCGCCAGCAGCAGAATGCCTGCGCGCCGGCGCGGGCTGCGCAGCAGCGCCAGACCCAGTGGCGTGAGCAGACCCAGCACCAGCAGCGCGCCGCCCCGATGCAGCAGTTGCGTCACCGCGCCGCCCGGATTCGGCCAGAGCGCGGCATCAAACACCGGCTCGCGCCACGGGTTCAACATCTGCCAGGGCCAGCCGGCCGCGTCGGCGCCGCGCAGACAGTCACTCAACCCAGCGCAACTCATTCCAGCGTAGGACGTGCTTGTCAGCGCGCCCAGCGCGAGCTGCGCGCCCAGGGCGGCCGCGCCGAACCAGGCCAGCAGCGGCCGCGATGGCTTGTCCTTCACGCTCGTACTTGCAAGTTCGCCAACCAAGCGCCAGCACAGCGCGAGCATCAACAGTCCGCCTAGCAGGTTGCCGATCGAAACTGCCGGAACGCGTGGCGCGACGCTCCACAGGCCCAGCGTGGCCAAACCCAGAGTCAATCCCAGCAGCGCCAGCGCCAACGCCCCTTCGCGCCACAGCCGTGGCCGCGAACCGAGGCATCTTGCGGCCAGCGCGCAGACCAGCAACAGCACCAGAACGGCGAGCGCGCGGTGCGCCACGCGCGCCGCCTGGACCGCGCCGCTGTCTGCCGCTGGGGTTGTTGCCGAGGTTGGCGTTTCCTGCTGTGCCGCGCGCAGTCGGCTGCCGTAGCACTGCGGCCAATCGGCGCAGCCCAGGCCGGCCTGCGACAGGCGGATGAAGGCGCTCAGGCTCGTCGTCGCGAGCATCAGCGCGGCGCACAGCCAAGCCAGGCGCAACAGCCAGCGCCGTCGCGCTGCCGGTTCGTTGCTGCGCTGCGTTGGCGCTGGCTGTTGCGCAGGCATATCCGATGGTAGCGACGGCTGGGCGATGCGCCCGAGACGTTTTCGCGATTTGTTGTCATAGATCAATTCGCCGGCTTAACGAGCGTCGCAGACTTCGCACATTCCTGTTCCACGCATCGAGGAGATGGCGCCATGAAACAAGCCGACGACAAGGTCCCGCTGATGCAGCAGCTGCTGGACAACCCGTTCCTGCTGCTGTTCCTGGGTGTGATGATTCCGATGATCGTCTACACGCTGTGGGGGGTGATCGACATCCTCACGGTGCCTCTGGCCAAGTGAGGGCAACGACATGAGCGCCATCCTGCCCCCCGCAGAACGACTTTGGTGGAAGCAGCCGCTGGACCGTGTCGAAGGCACCTGGATCGTGATCGCGCTGATCTGGTGCCTGATCATGTTCGCCATGATGGTCGGCTGGCACATCTACGGCAAACAGAACCTCTCGACCGAGACCTACCGCACGACGCCGGAGAAGTTCACCGCCAAGGCCCAGGCCATGGTCGACAAGTACACGGTGCGCACCGAGACGGCCGACAAGACGCCGGTCGTGGCGCCGCCGGCGGGCAGTGATGTGTACATGGTGGCGCGGCTGTGGAGCTACTGGCCGATCCTCGAGCTGGAGAAGGACAAGACCTACCGGCTGCACCTGACGTCGATGGACTACAACCACGGCTTCTCGCTGCAGCCGGCCAACATCAATATCCAGGTGGTTCCCGGCTACGAGCATGTGGTGACCGTCACGCCGAACAAGGCGGGCACCTATTCGGTGGTGTGCAACGAATATTGCGGCATCAACCATCACATGATGGTCGGCCGCATCTACGTCAAGTAAAGCGGAGGTCCACATGTCCGGTACCACAACCTATCGCACCTGCCCGCGCTCGGGCCTGCAGTTCGAGGCCCAGGCCGAGCGGCTGATGCTCGCCAACGCCGTGGTGGCGGTGGTGTTCCTGCTGATCGGCGGCCTGCTGGCCATTGGCGTCGTGCTGACGCGCTGGCCCGCCATCCACTGGCTGCAGGCCGACACCTTCTATCAGGTGCTCACCGCGCACGGCATCAACATGCTGATCTTCTGGATCATCTTCTTCGAGGTCGCCGTGCTCTACTTCTGCTCGTCGACGCTGCTGCGCTGCCGGCTCGCCACGCCGCGCTGGGCCTGGGCCGCGTTTGCCTTGATGCTGATCGGCGCCATCATGAACAATGTGGCCGTCTATCAGGGCGGCTCCAGCGTCATGTTTACCTCGTATGTGCCGATGATGGCCGCACCGCATTTCTACCTCGGGCTGATCCTGTTCGCGGTCGGCGCGCTGATCGCCTGCTTCGTCTTCTTCGGCACGCTGGTCATCGCCAAGCGCGACAAGACCTACACCGGCTCGGTGCCGCTGGTCACCTTCGGCGCCATCACGGCGGCGATCATCGCGGTCTTCACCGTCGCTTCAGGCGCGATCATCCTGATCCCGACCTTCCTGATGTCGGTGGGCATCGTCAAGGAAATCGACGCGCTGATCTACCGCACGATCTGGTGGGCCTTCGGCCACTCGTCGCAGCAGATCAACGTAGCGGTGCACATCTCGATCTGGTATGCGGTGGCGGCCATCGCCTTCGGCGCCAAGCCGATGAGCGAGCGCGTGAGCCGCGGCGCGTTCCTGCTCTACATCCTGTTCCTGCAACTGGCCGCCGCGCACCACCTGCTCGCCGACCCGGGCCTGTCGACCGCGTGGAAGATCGTCAATACCAGCTATTTCATGTACTTCGCGGTGCTGGCCTCGATGATCCACGGCCTGACGATTCCCGGCGCGATCGAGGTGGCGCAACGCGAGAAGGGCTACAACAAGGGCCTGTTCGAATGGTTGCGCAAGGCGCCCTGGGGCAACCCGGTGTTCTCGGGAATGTTCATCTC
>JBCKPE010000109.1:0-6439 GCA_038901875.1 Burkholderiaceae bacterium | reverse complement strand
AAGTTCTTAACATCCGACTTACCTTGATTCGACTTTCCCCAGCCATCGTCAGCGAGAACGCCGTGCGTCGCCTGCCTCGCATGGCCTTGCTGTTGTTGTGCGCGGTGTATGTCTTCGCTGGCTTCGTCGGTCGCGAGCCCTGGAAAAGCGCCGACATGATGGCGCTGGGCCACATGCTCGAACTGGTGAACGGGACCTCCTCTTGGTGGTTGCCGCAAATCATGGGCGTGCCGGACCGGCCGGCCGCATTACTGCCGTACTGGATCGGCGCCTGGGCCATTCAACTGAGCCCCTCCTGGCTGAGTCCGGCGGCGGCCTCGCGCATCCCGTTCGTCTTGTTGCTCGCGCTGACCTTGGGACTGACCTGGTACGCGACCTATTTTCTGGCCAGGCGACCGGAAGCGCAGCCGGTAACCTTCGCCTTTGGCGGCGAGGCGCAACCGGTGGACTACGCGCGCGCGCTCGCGGATGCCGCGCTGCTCGCCGTGATTGCCTGTCTGGGACTGGCCCAGTTGTCACACGAGACGACGCCGGCGCTGGCGCAGCTCGGTTCGATGGCAGCGGCGTTTTTTGGCATGGCCGCACTGAGCTACCGGCCGGCGACGGCCGGGGTTTTCCTGTGCATGGGCTTGACAGGACTGGCCCTCAGCGGCGCGCCCTCGATTTCACTTCTGATCGCGATCCTGCACCTGGCGTTTCGAATCGGCGAACGGTATCGGGCCGACCCCACCGAGCGGGCCCGGCATGGGCCCTGGATGGCGATCTCGGCCCTGGGCCTGTTGCTTGTCATCGTCGTCGTCGCGGCGCTTGACCTTTGGGTCTGGCGCCTGCGCAGTGCCGAGATCGTGGTGCAGGAGGCTCGCAGTTTCATGCGCCTGGTGGCCTGGTTCGCCTGGCCCGCCTGGCCTCTGGCGATCTGGACCCTTTGGCGCTGGAAGCACCATCTCGCCACCTTCCACATTGGGTTGCCCAGCTCCATGGTCCTGCTGATCCTGGGCGCGACGGCGCTGTCAGGCGGATCGGACCGCACGCTTCTGCTGGCCTTGCCTGCCCTTGCGACCATGGCTGCGTTCGCCTTGCCTACCTTGCAGCGCAGCGTGTCAGCCTTCATCGATTGGTTCACCATGCTGTTTTTCAGCGGCTGCGCCTTGATCGTCTGGCTCTATTGGGTGGCAATGCAAACCGGGACACCGCGTCGCATGGCGGCCAGCGTTGCCAAACTAACGCCAGGATTTGAGCCAAACTTTGAACTCCTGCCCTTCCTGCTCGCGCTGCTTGCAAGTCTGGCCTGGATCTGGCTGGTCAAGTGGCGGGTCGGCCGCAACCGCAGTGCGATCTGGAAAAGCCTGGTGCTACCCGCCAGTGGGGCAGCGCTTAGCTGGTTCCTGTTGATGACTCTTTGGCTGCCGATGCTCGATTTCGCGCGGAGTTACCAACCCCTGGTACGCCGCGTGTCGTCCATCATCGGTCAGCCCGTTTGCGTGCAGGCCCATGGCTTGACGCCCGGGCAGATCGCGGCCTTTCGTTACCACGGTCGGCTCGAGATCAAGCCCGCCGAGCGTCTGGCCCGCTGCCCCTGGCTGCTGGTCGACGCCGACGACCGGGCCAGCCTGGAACAAACCATCGATCCCTCTCTTTGGCGCTCGCGCGGCATGTTTCGTCGACCCTCAGACAAGAACGAAGACGTCATCCTGTACCAACGGACTCTGCCGTGAAACGGCTGGTGCGGCGCCGGGTCAACGGCTGAAACCGCGGTGGACAAACGTGTAGACTTCGATCCGCGCGAACATTCAACCCTTTGGCCCATGCCATCAATCGGTGTAGTCATGAAAATCAAGCGAATCGGTCAAGCTATTGCAGGGCTCAGCCTGGTCCTGTTCCTGGCCGGGTGTGCTACAGGCAGCGATGAGAAGGTCAGCAATTTCGTGGAGGATTCGGTGCTCACGGCCAAGGTCAAGAGCGCGCTGCTGAAAGACCCCGCGGTCAGCGGAACGGCCGTTCACGTCGAAACGTTCCGAGGCCTGGTGCAACTCAGCGGCTTTGTCAAGAGCGCCGCCGAGCGCAGTCGGGCCGAAAAGCTGGCGCAGGACATTGACGGCGTCACGACCGTCATCAACAGCATCGTGATCCGCTAAACCTCTTGACTCTTCACAGCTAGTTGGCGTAGGTGACGAGGAGATCACCGACGCCGTCGATGTGACCCTCGAGCTTGTCGCCCGCCTTGATGGGGCCGACGCCGGCCGGGGTGCCGGAGAAGATCTGGTCGCCGGGCTGCAACGTGATGAGGATGGACAGGTAGGCGATCTGCTCCGGGACGCTCCAGATCTGCATCGCCAGGTCGCCCTGCTGTTTCACTTGGCCGTTCACCTTGAGCGTGATGGCGCCTTTCGCGGGATGCCCGATTTCGGCGGCAGGCCGCAGCGCCGAGGTCGGCGCGGATTCATCGAAGCTCTTGCCCATTTCCCAGGGCCGCCCCAACTTCTTCGCTTCGCCCTGGATGTCTCGGCGCGTCATGTCCAGCCCGACACCGTAGCCCCAGACATGATCGAGGGCCGTTTCCACCGGGATGTTTTTCCCGCCCTTGCCAATGGCCACCACCATCTCGATTTCGTGATGGACGTCCTTCGAGACGGCCGGGTAGGCAATGGTCGCGTGGCTCTGGACGATGGAGCTTGCGGCCTTCATGAAGAAGAACGGCGGCTCGCGCTCCGGATCGTGGCCCATCTCGCGCGCGTGCTCGGCGTAATTGCGGCCGACACAGTAGATCCGTCCAACCGGGAATCGCGCGTCGCTGCCTGCCACGGGCAGCGAGGGGCGAGGACCGATATCGATGACGTAGTTGGCGCTGCCGGGTTGTTCGTTTCCCAAGATTTTCTTTCCTGCTTAGTCGAGGTTGATTCCGAGGGCCTTCGTGATCTTCACGTACTTGGCGACCTGCCCGCGCAGCATCTCGCGAAATTCCTCCGGCGACTTGCTCGCGATCGGCTCGGCGCCGTTGGCGTCCATCGCGGCCTTGAATTCGGGCGTGGCAACGATCGCGGTGATTTCCTTGTGCAACCGGTCGACGACGGCCTTGGGCATGTTGGCCGGGCCCATGATTCCCAGCCACAGCGCCGCCGCGAAACCGGGATAACCCTGCTCGGCCACGGTGGGGACGTTGGGCAGCGCGGGAGAGAGCGCCTCGGTTCCCACGGCGAGAGGGCGCACCTTGTTCCCCTTCACGTTCTGGAGCAGCGCCGGCATCGACCCGAACACCGCCTGGACCTCGCCCGCGAGGATCGCGACGTCGGCCGGCGCGTTGCCTTTGTAGGGAGTGTGCACCATGTCGATCCCGGCAGCGTCCTTGAGCATCTCCATCGCCAGGTGCGTGGCGGTGCCGCTGCCAGCCGAGACGTAGTCGAGTTTGCCTGGCTGCCCCTTGGCGAGCGCGACGAACTCGGCGAGCGTGTTGGCTTTCACCTGCGGGTTCACGACCAGCAGGTACGGCGTGATCGCCACCAGCGAGATCTGCGTGAAGTCCGTGCCCGGGTTGTACGGCAGCTTCGAATAGGCGCCGGCCGCGATGGCGTGGGTGCTGGTGGTGCCGAGAGTGAGTGTGTAGCCGTCTGGCCGAGCCGCTCGCCCAGGCGCTGCGCCATGATGCGACCCACGATATCCGTGGAGCCGCCGGGGGCGAAGTCGATAACGAGTTTCACGGTCTTGTTGGGGTAACTCGACTGCGCGATCGACTCGGACGAAAAGACGGCGAGCGTGGCGACGAGCACGGCGGCGATGCTGGCGGGAAGTTTCACGATTGAGCCCTCTCCTCTGATGAGGGGCGCATTCTAATCCGGCGTTGCATTTGCCCACCTGCGATGCGAACGAAAAAACCGGCGCAAAGACCGGGCTGAAACATGCCAAGGCATGCTCACACCCAAACGAAGAAAGCCTGCTACTGTTTAGATAGCAGGCTCTCCATAACCAACGCGGTGTTTAGTTGGTAGGACGTGGGCGGCTCGAACGCCCGACCAACGGATTAAAAGGTCGAGGCGGTCAATTCTCTAAAGCAAACCGCAGCAATCCGCAGCAGGTTTTCATAGGGGAAATGGTCAGTCGCTTTGCTGCGGAGTGTTGCCGACTGCTGGCACAAGTGCGCCTGAAGTGTGCCGCAATTGTGCCACGGCGCTTCGCGGTCTCAGGCTCGATGCCGGCCTGGCCGCTGAGCTACATCAACCCCTCGCTTGCGCGCATCTCCGAGCGTGCACGATCAATTTGAAATGCCGTCCACGATCAGACTGAAACAGCCGTCCACGATCACTGAAATGCGCAGGTTGAGTGATGGGATGGACTCCCCCCGTTCTTTTACGCCACATTGGCGCACTGGTCTTCATGGGTGTGGGGATCAAGTCTTCAAACAAAAGGAGTCCGAGATGAATGCTACTACCGTTGCCGTTGATCTTGCAAAGTCCGTGTTTCAACTGGCCGTGGCCGATGAGCACTGGCGCATCGTCGAAACCCGGCGTCTCACGCGCACCCAGTAACCCGCCGCGCAGGCGGCAGAGTCCTACGAGCCTTCGGCGCGCCGCCGCCCCTGCCTTGTCCAGCTACGCGGTCATGCCATGTGCGCTATCCGTTCGTGCTGCGCGTCGCGCTGTGGGTCAGCGCACCCGGCATCACCGCTTTACCCAACTCGACATTTTGTAGTCTCAGTCAGTGGCCACGGCGGATTACCGCCCTGGCCAAGTCCCACGAAGCTGTCGCGTAGCTTCGTCCTGCATCGCGGCCATGCCAGCCGTGCTGCCCCTGCCGCGCTGCCCCTGCGGGGCATCTCGCCCGGTTCATCCCGTCCGCCATCACCGCTTACCCGGCTCGTTGCGTTGTAGCTCAGTCGGTGGCCCCAGCGCTTCGCGCTCGGCCCAGGTCCTCGGAGTGTTCAGGTAAGCGCCGCCGGAGGGCGGCGAGTCATGTCACACGCGCCCGCTGCGGCACCCGCTTCGCGGCCCTACGGGTTTACATATTGTGCTGTTTTGCAAAGTGGGCGCAGTCGCTCCGCTAAAGCTCCGCTTGGTGCCGCCCACCGCTGCACGCCCTACGGGTTTACAAAACCCACACTATGCAAAGTGCCCTGCGCTGGGGTAGGGCGCCCAGCCGCCGGCGCTCTCCGGTCGCTTGCGCGCCCTACGCACCGCCGTCTGGTCGCCCTGTCATGGTGGTGGCCCCTTGGCTTCAGTCAGGCGCTGCGCGCTGTGATCTGGTCAGTGGCCTGCGGCCAGGTGCAACGTTGTTGGCCCCCGCCCGCACCGCACCGCAGCGTGCAGGCTGAAACCCTGCTCGTCGGCGCACAGCGCCTGGGTGGACGCGGCATCGCGCGGCACCGTGCCTTGCACCGTGAACACCTTCTGCCCGGCACGCGGGCCGAAGGCGATACGGTAAGTGCAGGCCGCGGCCTGCAGCGGCCTGAGCGTGTGCGCGTCGTAGACTGCGCTCCTTGAAACCCGACCTCAAGGAGAATCGAGAATGAACACGACCATGCCCGCATGCGTCACTCTGAAACCGCGCCGAGCCAGGCCCTTGCTGTTGGCGCTCATGGCGTGGGCCGCGAGCGCCAACAGCGCGGCGCAGACGCCCGAGGAACTCAAGTCTCCCGGCGTGTACCAAATCAAGGCGCCCGCTATGTATGGGCTGGGCGTGACCGGCCTGAATGTCACGATGGCCATCATCGATACCGGAATTATGAAGACCCACCCCGAGTTCAGGACCAGGGTGCTGACCGGTTTTAACGCTTTTGATGGCACGACCGCGTTGGGATGGAATGCGGCCGCTGTGCAGGCAGGTACGCCCTCCGCTGATGGGGTGTTCGACTCGGTGTCGGTTTATGCGGGACAAGGTGCTGACCACAATCTGCGGGAATTGCCGGGCCTGGTCATCAGCGGGCGTTTGGACTGGGATAAGTCTTATTTCACCGCGTTGGGACTTGGCAAGGATCGGGGTACGCTGGGACAGAGCGTTGCAAGCTTTCAGAGTACGCCGTTTGCATCTTTCCGGCATGGATATGAAATGGTGCTGGTTCAGCACCGTGGGTTGCAGGGTAATGCAGAGCTTGGCGCGGCCTACATAGTGAGGACGCCTGATTTGCAAATGGGGCCGCTGGGGGTGAATTTTGGGGTTGGTGCCGGCTTGTCGTATGCCCTTGGCACCCCGAGTTACGAAGACGGCCAGAAGGATGATCCGGAGCGGCGTTACCGCTTGCAACTTTTGGTCTTGTTCGAATTCGAGTGGCGCATGCGCGGGTTTGAAAATCTATCGGTAATCACCCGTGTTCACCATCGTTCCGGCGTGTATGGGTTGGTTGCGCCGCAGCACGTAGGCTCGAACTTTTTGGCGCTCGGCGTTCGCTACAAGTTTTGAGTGAGCCGGCGATACAGGGGGAGAGCAAACGATGATCAAGGAAGGGATTTCG
>JBCKPE010000108.1:0-6509 GCA_038901875.1 Burkholderiaceae bacterium | reverse complement strand
CCAAGCCGCTGATCGAGCAATTCGACCACATCGTCGCGCCACTTTTCAAGACGATCGAAGCCATGCTTAAGGCAAATGCTCAACTCAAAGCTGCCCGCACTGCACTCCTCCCCCGCCTGATCTCCGGCAAGCTGACTGTGGACAAGCTGGACATCCGCTTTCCGCCGAGCACCATTTGGTCCGAGCAGGCAACCATCTGACATCCATCCGACATCCGGTTGTCAGATTGACATGGCGACGTTTTGTAGCTACAATGCGGCCACATATTCAATGAACCCGAACTCGAACCCGAACCCGAACACTGACGCTGAACCCGAACACTGAAACTGAATACTGAATACTGAATTGAATATGCAAGTAGCAACGTACAGGAAGTCAGCCGAGGTCCGGTCGCGGATCGAGCCTGGCTTGAAAGAACAATCTACCGAAGTGCTCGCCGATTTGGGTCTCGATTTGAGCAGCGCGATCCGGTTGTTTCTGCGTCAGGTAGTGGAGGTTCGCGGTTTGCCTTTCCAGGTCCGCAAGCCCACGCCCAAAACGATCGCAGCAATGGCTGAAACTCGCGAAATGACGTCGGCGCGCTACGGTTCAGCGAAAGAACTTTTTGATGCTCTCGATAAAAAAGCCGGCAAAGGCAAAACGCGCGCCTCTGCCAAGAAAGTCTGATCACGCCCGGCAGTTCGAGAAGGACTGGGAGAAGCTCACCCACTCAGGCAGGCAGGACATGCAGCGCCTCAAGGAGGTGATGATGCTGTTGATCGCCAATGCCGGGCCGCTGCCAGCCGAATGGCTGGACCACGAACTGGAGGGCGAGTGGGCCGGCCATCGCGAGTGTCACGCCAAAGGCGACCTTCTGTTGATCTACCGCCTGCAACCCGGCCATGTCTTCTTCGCACGTGCTGGAACGCACGCCGAACTTTTCGGCCGTTGAGCGGGAACTCCGCCGAAACCTGGTGTGACGCTGTCCCGCAACAGATATGCGGCTATCTCCACCGCGCCGTATATACAAACTCGATATGATTTCCAGAAGGCAGCACAACGGAGAGACTGACATGGCAACGGTGAGGAAGAAGCACAGACCGGATGCGTGGGACACAGGTGAACTGGGCCAGGATGAGCGCCATGTCGTAGTGGCTGACGAGTCGCACGACTTGGCATTGGACGCTGCGCTGGACCTGCGGTTGATCTCTATCCGCCTGCCGAGGCAACTGATTGACCAGTACAAGCAGATGGCCCAATCCCGCGGCGTGGGCTACCAGCCGCTGATGCGTGATGTGCTGCAGCGGTTTGCAAAAGGCTCGACCTGACCGGTAGCCCGGCCCGGCCCATGCCCAACTTCATCTCCGAAGACCAGATCGAGCAGGCGCTGCTGCAGCGGCTGCAACATGTCTGCGGCTTCGACGTGCTGGAGTGCTACACCGCCGACCCGGCGGATTTGAACGATGGCTCGGGCCGGCGCGACAAGCGCGACGTGGTGCTGGCCGAGCGCTTGCGCGCGGCGGTCATCCGGCTGAACCCGGACATCCCCGAGAGAACCCTTGACGAGGCGCTCGTCCAGTTGACGGATCGGCGCCCCAGCATGGGCCTGGTGGCGGCCAACCGGCTGGTGGACGGGTTGATGCGCGACGGCATGACCGTGCAGTACGAAGACACGCAGGGCCAGCAGCAGCATGCTCAACTGCGCGTGATCGACTTCAACGACCCGGTCAACAATGACTTTCTGGCCGTGTCGCAGTTGTGGATCAAAACGACGGGCACGGGCGCCGCGGACTACCGGCGGCCCGACGTGCTGCTGTATGTGAACGGCCTGCCGCTGGTGTTTGTGGAACTGAAGAACAGCAATGTCAAGCTGCGCGCGGCCTTCAACGACAACCTCACCAGCTACAAGGCCGAAATCCCGCAGCTCTTCATCACCAACGCGTTCTGCGTGCTGAGCAATGCGGTGGAAACGCGCGTGGGCGGCCTGACGGCCAAGTGGGAACACTTCTTCGGCTGGCTGCGGGTGGACAGCGAAAAGGAGAAGTTGGACCGCGCCCAGATTGCCGAAACCGGCACCAGTCTGCAGCGGCTGGTGGAGGGGTTGCTGCGCCGCGAACGGCTGCTGGACTATGTGGAAAACTTCGTTCTATACCACCGCGAGGCGAACAAGGTGGTGGCGCAGAACCACCAGTTCATCGGCGTGAACCACGCCTTCGAACAATTTCCGCAGCGCCAGGCGCTGGCCGGCAAGCTGGGCGTGTTCTGGCACACGCAGGGTTCGGGCAAGAGCTACTCGATGATCTTTTACGTGCGCAAGATCTTGCGCAAGCTCACGGGGGACTTCAGCTTCGTCGTGGTGACGGACCGCGAAGATCTGGACAGCCAGATCTACCGCAGCTTTCTGGAAACCGGCACCGTCAAGAAGAGCGACGCGGCACAACCCAGGGACAGCGAACAGCTGCGGCAGTTTCTCGGCCAGAACAAGCGACTTGTGTTCACGCTGATCCACAAGTTCCGCTGGCCGCAGGGTCAACGCTACCCGGTGCTGTCGGAACGCTCCGACATCGTGGTGATCGTGGACGAGGCGCACCGCACGCAATACAAAACGCTGGCCGAGAACATGCGCGCCGGCCTGCCCAACGCCAACTTCCTGGCTTTCACCGGTACGCCGCTGCTGGGCCGCGACCGGCAGACCAATGCCTGGTTTGGCGACTATGTGTCGGAATACACCTTCCAGCAGTCGATGGAAGATGGCGCCACCGTGCCGCTGGTGTACCAGAAACGCGTGCCGCAGATGCAGGTTCAGAACGACGACCTGAGCGAGGAGTTCTACCAAATCCTGGAAGACGAGCATCTGGACGACGCGGCACAGGAAAAGCTGGAACGGCGCTTTGCCACCGAAATGCAAGTCATCACCCGCGACGACCGGCTGGAGACGATTGCGCGCGACATCGTGCACCACTTCCCGCGCCGCGGTTATCTGGGTAAGGGCATGGTGGTGGCGGTGGACAAGTTCACCGTGGTCAAGATGTTCGACAAGGTGCAGCGCATCTGGAAAGACGAGATCAAGACGCTGGTGGGCCGTGCCAGCCAGACCACCAACGATGTGGAACGGCTAAGGCTGAAAAAGATGGTGGACTGGATGCGCCGGGTCGAGATGGCGGTGATCATCAGCGAAGAGGCCGGCGAAGCGGAGAAATTCGCGGACCGCAAGCTGGACATCAAGCCGCACCGCGACCGCATGAACCGCATCGACGAGCATGGCCACGATGTCGAGGACAACTTCAAGGACCCGGCGCACCCGCTGCAACTGGTGTTTGTCTGCGCCATGTGGTTGACGGGTTTTGACGCGCCCACGGTGTCCACCTTGTATCTGGACAAGCCGATGCAGGGCCACACGCTGATGCAGACCATCGCGCGGGCCAACCGCGTGACGCCGCACCAGATAAACGGCGTGGACAAGAAGAACGGCGAGATCGTCGACTACTACAACGTGTTTCGCAACATGAAGCGGGCGCTGAGAGATTACGCCCAGGGCGAGGATGGGTTGGACGAGGCGCCGGTCAAGGACAAGGAGTCGCTGTTCAAGCTGCTGGACGAGGCCATTGACCAGGCCTTCGGGTTCTGCACCGCGCAGCACATCGCGCTGGTGGAGGTGATGGCGGGAGACGATGTGTTTGCCAAGCTGGGGTTGTTCAATGGGTTTGCCAACACCTTGCTGGGCAACGAGGACGCGCGGCGTTCGTTTTACGTCTACGAGAACACTGTGTCAGCGTTGTACGAGGCTTGCAAACCCGAAGTGCTTGCGCGCGGCAAGGCGCGGGCCGTGGCGGCGCTGGCCTACCTGCGCGGTGTGACAGAGGCCTTGATCCAGGAGCAGGACATCGAAAAGGTGGTGCAGCGGGTGGGCGAACTGCTGGACGAGAGCGTGGTGGTGAACAACGCCGAGGTTTTCAAGGCGAAGGAATTCGAGGCTCAGTTCCAGGTCATCAAACGCGGCAAGAACTGGGATTTGAGCAAGCTCGACTTCGACAAACTGCGTGCGGACTTCGGGGCCACCGTTTACAAGAACATCGAGATTGCGGACCTGCGTCAGTTCATCGCGCACAAGCTCGAACTGATGCTGGTGCAGAACAGCACACGCGGCAACTTTGCGCAACGCTTCCAGAAAATCATCGACGCCTACAACGCGGGAAGCACGTCGGCGGAGCAGTACTTTGACGATCTGGTCAAGTTCACGGCGGACTTGAAGGCCGAGGACGAGCGTTCACTACGCGAGGGACTGACCGAGGACGAACTGGAAATTTTCGACCTGCTATGCAAGGACAAGATGACGCAGGCCGAGACGCAGCGTGTCAAGCTGGCCGCCAAGGCGCTGCTGCACGGGCTGGTGAACGAACCTCCCAAGGTGCTGGTGCAGGATTGGTACAAGACGGATCAGACCCGCAAGATCGTGCGATCCACGGTGGCCGAGGTGCTGGACCGGGAGTTGCCACAAGAAAGCTACGACCGCATCATGTTTCAGGCCAAATGCGACAACGTCTTCCATCTGGTACTGGACTACGCGGCCCAGGGCAGGAAGTGGGTGGCCCAGGCAGGTACCATGAGCGCATGAACGGCGCTACCGACATTCCTACGATCTCGTTCGGCCTGAGCGGCCGTGTCTGCATCGTCACCGGCGGCTCGCAGGGAATTGGCGAAGCCTGCGCCAGGCGCTTCGCGCGTGAGGGCGCCCCGGTCGTCATCGCCGACCTTGCCGATGCGCGCGGCCAGGCGCTGGCGGCCGAACTCGGCGCGCTCTATGTGCATTGCGACGTCGGCGACAAGGTGCAGGTCGATGCGCTGGTGGCCCGCACCCTGGCCGCGCATGGCCGGATCGACGTGCTGGTCAACAACGCCGGCATCTTCCATGCGGCAAACTTCCTGGACGTGAGCGAGGCCGATTTCGACGCCGTGCTGCGCGTCAATCTGAAGGGCTCGTTTCTGGTCGGCCAGGCGGTTGCGCGCGCCATGGCGGCGGCGCCGGGTCATGGCCCGGCCGATCGCTTGTCGCGCGGCGCCATCGTCAACATGAGCTCGGTCAACAGCTACCTGACCATCCCCAACATTTCAAGCTACAACGTCAGCAAGGGCGGCATCAACCAGCTGACGCGGGTCATGGCGCTGGCGCTGGCCGACTTTGGGATTCGCGTCAACGCCGTCGCGCCCGGCACCATCGCCACCGAGCTGGCGGCCAAGGCGGTGCTGACCAGCGACGAAGCGAAGGCGCGCGTCATGAGCCGCACGCCGATGAAGCGCCTGGGTGAACCGTCCGAGGTCGCCGACGTTGTAGCCTACCTGGCCAGCGATGCGGCCAGCTACATCACAGGCGAAATCGTCCTGGTCGATGGCGGGCGCATGACCTTGAACTACACCGTCGCCGCCTGACGCTGCCGCCGGAGAGACAACATGGACAAACCCTTCGACATCGTGGTGTTTGGCGCGACCGGCTTCACTGGCCGCCTGGTGCTGGAGTACCTGTTGCAGCGTTACCCGAACGGCGGCACGCTGCGCTGGGCCATGGGCGGACGCAGCGCGGAGAAGCTCGCCGCAGTGCGCGACCAAGTCGGCGCGCCATCCGACACACCGTTGATCGTCACCGACAGCACCGACCCGGCAAGCGTCCAGGCGCTGGCGCGGCAAACGCGCCTGGTGCTGACCACGGTCGGTCCCTACCAGCTGTACGGCAACGAACTGATCGCGGCCTGCGCTGCATCCGGCACCGACTATGTGGATCTGTGCGGCGAACCGGCCTGGATGCGCAAGATGATCGACGCCCATGAGGCCGGGGCAAAAGCCAGCGGCGCGCGCATCGTTTTCTCCTGCGGTTTCGACTCGATTCCGTTCGACCTGGGCGTGCTGATGCTGCAAGACGAAATGAAGAAACGCTTTGGCAGTCCGGCGAACCGGGTGCGGGGACGGGTGCGCAGGATGAAGGGCACCTTCTCAGGCGGCACGGCGGCCAGCTTGAAAGCGACCATGGCCGCGGCGCAGCAAGACCCGGCCGTGCTGGACCTTTTGCGCAGCCCATTCGCGCTGACTCCCGGTTTCGAGGGCCCAAGGCAACCCCCGGGCAACAAACCGATGCTGGACGAGGCGATCGGCTCCTGGGTCGCGCCCTTTGTCATGGCGGCCATCAACACACGCGTCGTGCATCGCTCCAACTTCCTGCTTGGCCACGCCTGGGGCACCGACTTCGTTTACGACGAGATGATGGTCACCGGCACGGGCGAGAAAGGCGAGGCCAGAGCCCAGGCGATTGCCGCCGACCGATCCATGGGTTCGGACAGCGGACCGAAGCCGGGCGAAGGCCCCTCGAAGGAAGAACGCGAGTCAGGCTATTACGACCTGCTGTTCCTGGGCCAGAACGGCAACGGCGACAGCCTGCGCGTCGGCGTCAAGGGCGACCGCGACCCCGGCTACGGCTCGACCTCGAAGATGATCGGGCAAGCGGCCGTGTGCCTGCTTGGGGATGCGGCCGATACCCCGGG
>JBCKPE010000107.1:0-6543 GCA_038901875.1 Burkholderiaceae bacterium | reverse complement strand
GTCGCCGATTTCGCGCAACACGCCGTCCAGGTCGACCGCGCCACGCCTGGGCTGAAAACGCCCGCTGAGCGGCGCATCGAGGCGCAACAGGCCGCGCTGGTACAGCTCCCAGATTTCAGGTCCGTAGGCGGTCTGCAGCAGTTCGGGCGCGAAGCGGCCAAAGAAAGCCCGCAGGTTGTCCACGTCGCGCAGCAGCATGCGCTGGGCATGGTTGTTGCCCGCCGCGTCCACCGCCTGCGGCAGGTCGATGATGACCGGCCCGTCCGCGGCGAGCAGGATATTGAACTCCGACAGGTCGCCATGGATCACGCCGGCGCACAACATGCGCACCACCTCTCTCAAGAGCGTGCCATGGTGCGCGCGCGCCTGCGCCGGCGTGAGGTTCACGTCGTTCAGCCGTGGCGCCGCGTCGCCCTGCTCATCGGTCACCAGCTCCATCAGAAGCACGCCTTCATGGAAGTTGAACGGCCTGGGCACACGCACGCCGGCGTCGGCCAACCGGTACAGCGCATCGACTTCGGCGCTCTGCCAGGCCGCTTCCTGCGCCTGGCGGCCAAAGCGGGTGCCCTTGGCCATGGCGCGGGCCTGTCGCGTGTTCTTGACGCGACGGTTCTCGGTGTAGTCCACCGCCTGCCGAAAGCTCCGTTGCTGGGCTTCCTTGTAGACCTTGGCGCAGCGCGTTTCGTCGCCGCAGCGCACCACGTAGACCATCGCTTCCTTGCCGCTCATCAACTGGCGCACCACGGTGTCGATCAAGCCTTCTTCAATCAGCGAACGCAGTCGCGCGGGTGGTTTCATGCGCCCGATTGTGCACTCCGCGTCTGGCTCGATCTGGACCGGGCCAAGCTGTTCGTGATGATCGGCACCGCCGAGGATCACCACAGCAACCCGATGAAGATCGCCATCAGCAAATTCAAGCGCTCTGGTGGCCGCTTCATTTCGATCAACCCGGTGCGCACCGGCTATTCGGCCATCGCCGACGAATGGATTCCGATCAAGCCCGGCACCGACGGCGCGCTGTTCATGGCGCTACTGCACGAGCTGATCGCAAGCGACAACATCGACCGTCTAGAAGGTATATTGGGACTGCAAGCCTCGCTTATGAGGGGGAAACGGGCGCGCGAAAACCCCTTGATACAACGCATTCAAGCAGTCGAGGATCGCCGTCAATGCTGTGGCGACAGCTGCCGTGTCGACCTGCACACTTGCCTTCGGATGAACAAGCTGATTTCGCAAGTCGATGCCAGTCTTTAACTTTGCCCACCACTGGCTTGTATTTGGCGACTGAGACCCAGAACGGGAGAAGTTGGCAAAAATGTACGACAGACGATCTTCTAGTCGGTACATCTTCAGCCGCGGGGTAATCTCATACTGACCCTTTTCGAGTGCGAACTTCCGCTCTGTCAAGATTGACTTGCCCAGCACGTCTAGGTTCGGCCGCATTGCCAGCTCTTCCGCAACTGCATTCAGGTGAGCTTCCAGGGAACTAAAACCAAGCAAGAGCGCAGCATGAACATATGCATCCTGCGCGGTTTGGTTACTTTTCGTTGCGACACCGATTTCAAGAAAGCGCTTCGCTTCCTCGAAGAGTTGCGTGGAGAGTTGATCTATCTCGTTCACGCGCCTACCGCCTTTTGCTGCGCCCGAACCACGTCCAACTGCGCTTCTTTCGCATGGAACTTCTTGATCGCAACATCGACCAAGGCGCTGTTGATCCCCTCTCCCTTTTCGGTTTGAAGGAAGAACAACTCAACCATTCGTCCCCTCTCCTTTGAGTCCGTGCGATAGCCCAAGCCCCGATAGTTTTCAGCATCGGTTTTGTGTCTGCCCTTTGCCAACGTCGCCACATTTAGTGGGTCTTTGCCAGATTGATCCTTCAAGGAATAGTGGCGTTGTAGCCGTAATTGATTCGGATGAAGTACGCCTGCAGTGAACGCCCAAGCACTGAGTACCGCATAGTTCAAGGCCTTCTCGGAAAAATCGATGTTGACCTTCTTCGCTGTACCAGGGGGTTCAAATGCCTTTCGCTGAGCCGCGATCAGCGCAGCAAATGCCTTACCCGCATCACATATGCCTGCGTCTTGCCACAGCTTTGGGTTATTCGCCTTTAAAGCCTGCCACTCGTTGTCAGCTATACCCGACTTGCAAAGTGTCGGTGACGTCTCAGATTGGTCGAACTTATCTGGCGCGATGCCACGCCCTCGAAAGTAGTTGACGATGAACGTCCTCGCGGCCCTTACCGTGAGTGGACTTGAGCGGCCTCGCTTGTCCGCGAAGTCCTGACCGGAATCTAGCAGGCCGACATCTTGGCACCATTCACGTAGCTTCGGGCCCGAAAGAGTTTCCTGCATCCGATCAAAAAGATCAGTCGAGACGGCAATGTTAGTGTTCGAGATTAGCTGAACGTCAATCCGCTGATCGTTATCGAGCCCGAAGTACACCTTCAGCCCGTGCCACACATCGATTCCCTTTGCCAGTGCCTCTTGGATCGCAGTAAAGCGATGCTGTCCCCCCACGATCTTCAGAGGATGGTCCGGATCGAATGCTCGAGAAAACTCGCACACGAGATTGCTGAACGTCCGACGAAGGACGGCGTCTTCCTTCATCTGTTCGAACGCGACATGATCCTCGACGAGTTCACGATTGGCGCGGTAGTCCGCCTGTTCTTCTGGATCCAACGGAACATCCACCGTCCCAAGTTTGATGAGTTTGTTCGCGCAAATATGGCACTCAACATATGTGGCGCCCGTCCGGACGTCCTGCAGGAGCAAGAGGTGTGGTCGCTCCAATGGATTACTCTCATTCGCGAAGTCTTGCAAGAGCTCCATGACATTCGCCTTGAGCTTGCCTTCTGGCAATTTCGTGTGGTCGATGATTTTCGTTTTCTTCACTTGCTTGGGCCTTCCCGTTACGCGTGCTGAACGATAGTGAAATGGTAGCAGCGCGCGGTTCCAGCATAGCCCGCCCGCTTGCGAATCTCTTTGACGCTGACACTGGCGGGATCGAAGACGATGCCGCCCTCGCCGGTGACGGACGCGATGTCCCGGAATGTCTGGTCCATGGACTCAAGGTCGTTCGGCCCGAAGCCCAACAAGTCGGCGTCCCGGGTTGGTCGACGTGGCGAGGTCCTTTTTCATGCGCTGGCCTTAACCTGTCGCTTCCAGGTAAGGCCGCATCACGTTGGCGACGCGGCAAATTTTGGCGAAGCGCCACAGGTCCTCGGCAGAGGCTTTCTTCTTCGCACGCGCGTCGGTCAGTGCCTCCAGCGCCACGTCGAGCCCGATCTTGTTTCGGTGCTTGAAGCAATCGGCCACCGTCTTGGCTGCGCAGTACACGCGCAGCATCACCCGATCGCGCTTGAAGACCTTGATGCCCTCGGCGTAGGCATCGCCAGTGAACTGCACTGTCTTGACGGACGGATAGTCGATCTTGGGCGCGTGGCTACCCCGCGGCATGGCAATCCAGACCTGGCGCGGCAGTTGGGTGGTCAGTTCATGGAACTGCAGCGCCGTCAGCAGGCAAAAGACCGCTTGCGGGACTTTGACCGCAATGGCTGCAAGACTCTCATTCTCCGAGCCTTGGGTGTTCGCCAGACGATAAAGGCCCCGACCGACCTTTTCCAGCTGGCCGCCCGCGGTGAGGCGCGTTAGCACCACCCGTGGAGCGCCCATGCCCTGCAAATCGCTGGGACGCAGCATCCCCTTGCGGCGAGCCAGATCGAGAACGCGTTGTGAGTGGGTGTCAGCGCGCATGGTGCCTGAAGTATGTTCCATTTATTCGTTGATTGCCAGCAAATGACGAATAAATGGAACAATGGCTGCGCGGTGGTGCCTCTTTGCGCAGGCAAGGCATCCGCAGAATCTGCATTGCCAGGTAGTGCCGTAGCCTCTGCCGCCTAGGATAATGAGGCAAAGGCCTCAGGATTACGTCCATGCACCCTCTCATCGCCCAGCATCGAAACGGCATATCGGCCATCTGCCAACGCTATCGCATCCGCCGACTGGAGGTGTTTGGCTCGGCTGCGCGCGCGTACGACTTTGAGCCCGCCAGCAGCGATGCGGATTTTCTGGTGGAGTTCGCTTCCGATGCCCGTACCGGCTTGACCGAGTTTTTTGGCGCCAAGGCCGAGCTGGAGCGCCTGTTGGGACGGGGCGTGGACCTGGTGGAGCCAGCCGCCTTGCGCAACCCCTACCTGCTGGCCGATATCAACCGCCACCGTGAGTTGGTTTATGCGGCATGACCCGCGCGCCTATTTGTGGGACGCGCGCGAGGCGGCGCAGGCGATCATGAGTTTCGTTGCGGGGTTGGACGCGGCCGCCTACGCCGCCACGCCACTTGTGCATTCGGCGGTCGAGCGCAAATTTGAAATCATCGGCGAAGCCCTCGCTCAATTGGCGAAACTTGACTCGGCGTTGGCTGCGCGGATCCCGGGCTTGCCGCAGATCGTCGCCTTTCGGAATCAACTGATTCACGGTTACGCGGTGGTAAACCACAGCACCGTCTGGAACGTCATTCAGGATGCGCTGCCAGCGCTGCTCGCGTGTGTGGAATCGCTGATGCAGGAGTTTGGCGATGCGGATCTGCGTTGAGGCTACCTCATTGCAAGCTTGCCGCGGTCAGGGCGTTTGTTCAGGCGGGCAAGTGGTGCTTGGCCATTTAAGGAGCTATGACCATGAAGTGCCCATCTTGTGCAAAGGCCACCCTGGTGCGCGACACCCGCGACATGCCCTACGTCTACAAGGGTGAGTCAACCACACTGCCGGCGGTGACCGGTGACTTTTGCCCGGCCTGCGGCGAAGTGGTGCTGGACGCGGCCGAATTGGCCCGCACCAGCGCGGCCATGCTGGACTTCAACAAACAGGTGAATGCATCGATTGTTGACCCGGCATTCATCGCCAGAGTGCGCAACAAGCTGGCACTCGACCAGCGCGAAGCCGCCGAGATTTTTGGCGGCGGGGTCAACGCCTTTTCGCGTTACGAGAACGGCAGAACCAAGCCGCCGCTGGCGCTGGTGAAGTTGCTCAAGGTGCTGGACCGACACCCCGAGTTGTTGAGCGAAATCAGGGCCGGGTGACTGTCAGCCTGCCGCTTGAGGGTAAACACGTTTTCTGAGGACGCGATACGGTGATATACCTGGGCTCATGCGGTTGAATTTCCTATCCCTTGCGCAGCCGACGCGGCCATGGCACTGTTCATCGCAGCAGGCCAGACCCAACCGACAAGGAGAGCCCGCGCATGAACATCAGCGCCCTACTCAGCCACGACTTTCCCAGAATTACCCAGACCTACACGCGCCAGGACTGTTCGCGCTACGCCTTGAGCGTGGGCTTCGGCTTCGACCCGCTGGAAGAGCGGCAGTTGGCCTATGTCTACGGCGACTCGCTGCGCGCCGTTGCAAGCATGGCGCTGGTACTCGCGAATCAGGGATTCTGGCTGAATGAAGCGTGGACCGGCGCGGACTGGGCACGGGTTCTGCACGGCCAGCAGGCGCTCAAGCTGCATGCGCCGCTGCCCGTTGAAGCGACCGTTTACAGTCAATTGCGGATCATCAAGATCATCGACAAAGGCGCATCGAAAGGGGCTTACATCGTCTGCGAATCCGACCTCGTCGATCTGCAAGGCGAGCGGCGGCTCGCGACCCTGACGGGCGTTGCCATCTGCCGCGGCGACGGTGGCTTCGGCGGGACCGATGAACCGATCCCGGCCCTCGCCGCACGGCCATCCCGCGTGGAGGATATGCGGTGCAATATCCCGACGATCGCCCAGGCGGCGCTGCTCTATGACTTGAATGGCATTGTGAACCCCGTCCACTCATGGCCGCCGGCCGCACGCCAGGCCGGCTATGAACGCCCTTTCCTGCATGGCACCTGCACGATGGGGATGATTCACCACGGGCTGGCCCGCGCGCTGACGGATTACGACTGTGACCGTATCGGCGCGATGTCGACGCGGTTCATCAAGGAGTTCTATCCTGGCGAGACCTTGAGCCTCAAGATATGGGCCGATGGCGAGGCTGTCACCTATGAGGCGTGGTCGCATGAACGTTCGGTGAAGGTGGCCGTGGGCGACGCGGTATTGAACGCCAAGGCTTGACCTCGGCTCGATGCCCCGAAAAGAGCCACCCAAAGATGGTTTTTGAGAAACGGGCCGGCCGACTACTTGATGTACTCGGACACCACTTTCCACTTGCCATCGGTAATTTGCGACAGGCGCGAGGCATCGCTGCCCAGCCGCTTGGTCGGCGAGTAGCTGGCCAGTGCGCTGCCAAACATGTCGGGCGGGATGCTCATCGTATCCATGGCCTTGATGGAGCTGTCGGTCGTCAGATTCGGACCGGCCTTTTGAGCCGCTTTGACAAAGGTGTCGATGATGGTGTAGCCGTAGACCGAGAACACGGTCGGGTCTTCATTGAACTTGGTCTTGTATTTGTTGGCCCAGAAGCGGATCGGCTGCGAAGCCTCGTCCAGATACGGGTTTTGCACCGTCATGGCGGCGTACAGCCCGTCCATGGCCTTGCCGCCAAGCTTGTGAATCAGGTCAGTG
>JBCKPE010000106.1:0-6669 GCA_038901875.1 Burkholderiaceae bacterium | reverse complement strand
TGATGGGTTCGGCGTCTTCAACGAATCGCTGCTTCTAGCCATTCTTGAATGCCGAAGTAGTCCTTGAGGCTGATTTGATGTGCGATTCGTCTCTGAAACTCTCTTGCACCTTTGGTGAAGAATGACGTTGTCGCCAAAATGCCAGCCGTCGCCTTCTCCGCCTGAACAACGCCGTTCAATTGCCGGATGAGACCGACACCGATTGGATTGTCCGGCGCGTATTTTTTGCACTCCACAACGTAGAGAAAACTTCCAAGATGATCCTTTCTCGCAGCGTAGATGTCCTTGCCGCCGTCCTTTGAGGCTGGCGTTAGTGTGACCACATAGCCGAGTCGATCAAGCAACTCGGCAACAAACTCCTCGAAGCCACGAGGCGTCAGCTCGTAGAGTAACTTTGGATTTCCATGGACTTTCCGAATCAGCTCGTCACTGACAGTAATGACGTCAATGACAATCTGTTTGTCCGTTGGGGAGTCGACTCCGATGGGTTTGCCGTCAGGTCCCAGAATACCTGGGTGCGAAAAGGCGCGAAGGCGCAACATAATTTCGCGCGGCGACAAGGACTCTGACTGCATGAGCCCGGCGACTAGCGTCAGGGCCAACGGATGCCCCGACACTGCCTCAAAGAGCTGTTCGCTTGAATCGAAATCCGTGACGCGCGAAGCTAACCGATGAAGGAGCCTGTCAAACGAGGCTTTGTCGAAGCCACGCAACTGAAGGGTGAGATCGAGCCCTACATCTCCGAACGGATTCCTTGAGATGCAGATCAGTCGCGCTGATGGGCGGGATGCTCGTATTTCTGCGATCTCTGTGTGCAACTGCTGCGCAGGTCTGGCATCGACGTCATCTACGATTAGCAGATACGGACTCGATGGATTGCTGACATGAGCAGCGACTGTATGTGGAATTGGCTCAAACGGAGTCGCATGCATATGGTAGACACCCGCCGGAAACGACGCGCGATTGCTATGGGCGAACATCATCGCCAATGCTGTCTTGCCCATGCCGGCGCTACCAGTAATGCACACTGCCTTCGACTGAGGCAGTAGCAGTTCACGCCGCAAGAGGTCAAGCTCCTGTTCGCGACCGACGAACGTAGACTGCAGGGGGAAGTCGGTCCAGTCTTTGTCCATAGTCCAAGTGCTCATGACGCCGAACGATTGCGATCAGGGGCCGCGTCAGCGGCGCGTAGCGAAGCGGAGCGACGCTGGCAAGCGGTCCCCTGCATCGCACGGTTAGGCGATCGCCTGCTCATGTGCCCGTTGTGAGCTGAACATCCTCGAGCGCGGGACCTTTGTTCACGAGCTGAAACTCCCTCTTCAATTGCCCTCGCTCATAGTGGACAGTTAGGCGCACGCGGAATGTCCCAAGAGGTAGCCTCCACGCAGGATTCTGCCACCGAGGATGCAAATAGCTTTCGTTCGAAAACACATAACACGCATCCTCCCCTTGAACTTTGATCAGAAGGGAAATCTGCTGATCTTCGTGAGAGTGGACATCTACCTTACGTCCAGTGATGAGTTTCGCGGGATCTATGAGATTGACATGGCCGCCGACACCGACTGCAGGGACGAGCGGCTCGGGTTGCGATGTCCAACGAGCATAGATGGGTTCGCGGATGAGTAGTGTCCCGTCCGAGCTAAGTACCTCAAGACGCGCGTGAGTTGACCACGCAGGCTTTCGGCTCGGCACGGGCCAGAACGCCGACTTGTTTCGAACGAGCAGGTGATGGAATTCGTAGGGCGGGAGTGAAGAGTGTGAACCGCGGACACGCCCGTTGGGGTCGATCTCAGCTTCGAGCGAAGGACGACTGGCGTACTCGTAGAGCAACGCCGCCACGCCGGACGCGACGACGCCGAAGAGGAAGGCTAGGAACAGATCCATCGGATCGCGACGCCTAACGTTCCTGTTGAGCAGCGCGCCACGCGCGATGCGTCCGCTGCTGAAGTGTGTCCGGCGCGTCTGCCTCAAACAGAGGGTTAGGTACCAGCGTTTTTTCGGAACTGACATTGGTAACACAATGGCTGGATATTGGAAATATCATTGGGACCTCCTTTCGATAGTGGGACGATGTGGTCTTTTGTCCATGTCGTCTTGTATCGCTTATTGGGTCTTGGTGGAATTGCATTCCATGGCCTTTCACATCTTGGACACGCTGAAAATTGTCGAAGGACTTCCAACCACTGCGACCGTGTGTGATGACCGCCATTTGCAGCTTTTCTTGCGTTGTAAGTATTACGTCGTTCATTCCGGCAAGGTACGCAATAGCGGGATGTTTTACCTGTAGATGACGATGTCCAGTATCCATAGCTGATGTTCCCGCATTTTGAGCACGGAGGTTCTGCAACGGAAGGCATAGCTGGTACCTAACGCCGCGAATCACGTGCCGCCGCAGCGCACGCGCTGCGGGCACCCAAAGGCGCATGCCTTTGGGCGGTCATGTGCATTCGCTTGTTAGCCGGCTTTGGGAGAGCTTCCAGCAATTTTGTCCACCATTCCAGCTAGAAACTTCAGCGCCTCACGCAATTCCGCGAACGCAACCGAGTGCTCTCGCGTATGCAGGCCATCGTTCGTGATCCAAAGCCGATGCAGGTCTCCTGATTGAAGCTCTTGTGGATCGAAGTGCCTACCGACGTTGTAAAGCCAGTTCAGGCGTTCGTACACACTGCCATCGCCCTTTTCGAACAGTTTGGTTCCGATCGCGCGGCGGCAAAACTCCAAGCCTTGCCAAAGCGCGGTCATGCAGTTCTCTAAGTGGCGTAGCATTTTGAAGTAGCCGGAAGGCCGGCGGACTTCCGGTGCGGCGCTACAAGCGAGCTCCCACTCGTCCAATGCTGCCTCGGCGCGACGAACGAGGATGAATGCCAATGCTGCATGTTCTTCCGACACGTGATTGTGAAAGATGCGTCGGAGCACAAACTGATTCAACCAATGGCCACGTTCCGGAAAATCGGTGGCCAAGCTCTGTGGAGCGCACGCAGTGAGTTTCGACATCTCCTGCGATACGAACGTGTCGAGCGCGTAGTGTGTAAGTGGCATGAACTGTCTTGCCGGCTAACGCAAAATTGAGGGGCTCGCCCGCTTTTGGGCGAGTCCCACTCGAATGCCGGGTTAGGCCGATGTTGGCATGTTAGAACTGACCTCATTGTTTTTTTCGGTTGTGTTCCGCAACACGGTGTAGGCTTGGCAAACTAGCCGTTGAGCCTCCTTGAATTGAAGCCCTTGCATGGCTTCATCGAAGTTCAGCCATTTCCGCTCTCGTCCTTCGCGAGGCGGGCCCTCCCCTATCGCCTCCATCAGAAAGAACTGACCCTTCACTCGTCCATTAGGAGCCGAAAACTCAACTGTGTCCAGCACATCCCGCACGACCGTTTCGACGCCGGTCTCTTCTAAGACTTCCCGTCGGGCAGCTTGCTCTGGCGATTCACCATGTTCAATGCGTCCTTTGGGAAGCACCCATTCACGCGGCTCTTTTTTGGTTTGAACGACCAGATACTGGATCGTAGCGCCCTCCCTGCGGATCACTACCCCACCGGCATGAGTCGGCGCACTCGTGAAATATTTTGGATGTGTCTTCTTGAATGCTTTTGCCGCAGGTTTATAAATGCTATCGGGCAACGCTCTCGTTTTCTTGGCTAACTCAGATAGGTCATTCCCGATCTGCTCCAACTCCACTAATCCATTCTCTCTCGTGACATCGCCGCCCTCGAGGCGCAACCGGAGCATGTCTGCTCGACGACGTAAGCCCCCGTACTCTGCCCCTGCCACTCGGTGAGCCTCGGCTCGCTCATCGAGCTTCGAGGTGCGTTGCACCGCGCTTAACGCGGCCGCAACGATCGCGGCGAGACCAAAGGGAATAGGATTCGTCTGAACCCACTGTGCAAAGATCGAGGTGCCTACTACCGCGCTAAGCGCTGTACTCACCCAGCTCAACCATCGGGAAAAGCGTTCGTCTCTCTCCGCTGTACTGCGCTGGCCTTCTTGAATTTGTCCTGCGCCTGTCGCGTACTTGTTGGCTCGTGCAATTAGATCAACCATGATTTAGCTACCCTTTCGATGGACTCTGATGCCGTTGATTCAGAAGGACCTAACGAATAGCGTTTATCTGCCGCGAGGCCAAGCCGGTAGAAACCAAGAGCACCTCCTGCGGCAGATAAACCTTGTTGGACTGAACCACGCGACCAAGCTGGCCGGTGGTGCTGGCATAAGGGGGATGCTTTGCGACCCTGGCCCACTGACTCAAATTATGGCCCAGCCCCGGGCGTGTTCAAGCCGTATTTGTGCAACGCAAGCGCCCTATGCGTGCAACCGACTGCTTCCAAACTGCCGGAGCTGCCCCCTGTCCGGCCTGTAGCTCCCGCAGGCCTTTGGCGCACGCAGCACGACCCCGAACACCGTAACCAGTGCTCTGCCAACCCGCGCACGAACCCATCTTCTTCGAGCCTCACGGCGGCCCCCGATTCGCCGGCACAATGTTTGCCACCGTGCGCTCTGGCGCAGGCAACTGCCTTGGCCCCACCAGCACCTGCACGACGTGCAGTCTGCCAGCTTGGCAACCCGGACACAGCAGCACATCGATCCTCGCCACCCGTGCCATGAAGTCCCGGGCGGTCTCGATGGCCTGCGGGTTGCCTGCGGGCACCTGCAACGCCTGGCGCGCGTGCTCCAGCTTGACTGCCTTGCACGCCGCGGCCAGTAATCCGTAATGGCGGATGCGCTTGACGCCATTTGGCAGCACGTGCAGAAGGAAGCGGCGCACAAACTCCCCGCCCGACAGGCGCATCAGGCGCTTGCCGCCTTGCTCGTCAGCGCGGACCGTGAATGCAACCTGCTCGGCGCTGACGCTGCGAATGCGCTCGTTGCTGATGGCCGTGCGGTGCGTGTAGCGGCTCAGGTACTCCAGCACCTGGGCCGGCCCGCCCAGCGCGGTCTTGGCATACACCACCCAGTCGTGGCGGTACAGCGCGCGCTGGCGCTCGCGCCATGGACTGTCCTGGCCTTGCGGATCATGCTCGATCGCGTGGTGACGGTGTGCCGCCCCCAGCGCGGCCATGAACTTGCCCCGAAACACGCGCGACAAGGCATGCACCGGGAACAGGAAGTCCGGCTGGCGCGCCGGATGGTGCCATTTGCCTGCGCGGTCGAGCACCCCGCAGGCCATCACCGCGTGTACGTGGATATGGCGGCGCAGGTCCTGCGTCCAGGTGTGCAGCACCAGGCTGAAAGCGGGCATCCCTCCTGGCACGCCCATCCATTTCGGGTTGGCGGCAAACTCCGACAGCGTTTGCGCCGTGCAGGCAAACAAGGTGTCGATCACCCAGCGCGAATGCGCGCCATACAAGCCATTGAGGCTATGTGGCAGGGTGAACACCAGGTGCGCATAGGGTACGGGCAGCACCTCGGCCAATCGTCCTTGCGGCCAGGCTTCCTTGGCCCGGGTGCCGCACTGGGGGCAGTGCCGGTTGCGGCAGGAGTGGTACTGCCAGTGGCTGTGGCCACAGGCATCGCAGGCCAGGCGCTCTCCGCCCAGCGCCGCCGTGCGGCAGGCCACGATGGCTCTCCAGGCTTTGGCCTGCGCGCTACTCAGCTTGTGCTTTGCCAGGTACGCCGTGCCGTGCTGGCGCAGCGCATCGGCCACGGTGGCGGCCATGGCTGGCGTGGTGCAACTTCAGAACAGACGCAAGGCGGCCAGCAGGTCCAGCGGGTCGAGCTCCTTCGGGGGGCGAAACTGCGGGCTGATGAGGTGCAGGTATTTGCCCGTGGTGTTGATGTGGCTGTGGCCCAGCAGTTTCTGGATGGTAAAGAGGTCCACCCCGCCTTCGAGCAGATGGGTGGCGAAGCAGTGGCGCAGGGTGTGGATACCGCCCGTCTTCCTGATGCCCGCACGCTGGCGCGCGCCTTGGTAGGCGCGCTGGGCCATCTCGATGTTCATGGGCGCATTGCCGCTGGCATTGCCAAACAACCAACTGCCAGGGCGAAAGGTTCGCACATAGGCGCGCAGCAACTCCAGCAAGGTCGGACTCAGCAGGGTGTAGCGGGCGTGTCCGCCTTTGCCGCAAGCTACGCGCACGCACATGCGGTCGCTGTGGCTGTCGATGTCGCTCACCCGCAGGGCGCAGGCTTCGGACACACGCAGCCCGGTGGCATAGATGGTTTGCAGCAGCATGCGCCGTATCGGATGCGAGCACACCGCAAACAGGCGCGATATCTCCTCGCGCGCGAGGAGCTCAGGCTGTCTGGCCGGTACTTTGGCAAAGGGGATATGAAAGTGTTCGCGCCCGTGGCCCAGCACGGTCTGGAACAGGAACTGCGCCGCGCAGGCGGCCTGGTTCATGCTGCTGTAGGAGAGCTGCTGGTCCTTGACCATGTGCAGCAGGTAGGCCTGCACTTCCTCCGCGCTGTACGTGGCCGGGTCACGCCGGTAGTGCCGGGCCATGCGCCGGATGGCGCTGATGTAGGTTTCCTGGGTGCGCGCCGCAAAGCCGCGTTGCACCATGGCGTTGAGCATGCGTTGGCGTAGTTCTGTCATGAGGTTCTCCTTCAAGTGCGGGGGACATTCCCCGCCTCGAAGGTTCCACCTCAACAACCGTTCACGCAAGCCATCCGCAAACAACAACACGGTGGCGGCACTCGCGTGCCAGCCACCGCGTCAGCGGTTTAGTTCAACGT
>JBCKPE010000105.1:0-6841 GCA_038901875.1 Burkholderiaceae bacterium | reverse complement strand
ATTGAAGGACGGTATCGATGACCGTCCATTTTTTTGGGTCCCCGTCCGCGCGGGTGGCGAAATTGGTAGACGCACCAGGTTTAGGTCCTGACGCCAGAAATGGTGTGGGGGTTCGAGTCCCCCCCCGCGCACCAGCAAAGGAAACACATGACAGTCAGCGTTGAAACCCTGGACAAGCTTGAGCGCAAGATGACTCTCTCGCTGCCCGTGAGCACCATCAGGTCCGAGGTCGACGCCCGCCTGCGGCGGCTCGCGCGCACGGTCAAGATGCACGGCTTCCGGCCCGGCAAGGTGCCGATGAACGTGGTGACCCAGCGCTACGGCTACTCGGTTCACTACGAGGTGATGAACGACAAGGTCGGCGAAGCCTTCGCCGCCGCCGCCAATGAGGCCAAGCTGCGCGTCGCCGGTCAGCCGAAGATCACCGAACGCGAGTCCGCGCCAGAGGGTGAGTTAGCCTTCGACGCCGTTTTCGAGGTTTACCCGGAGGTCGTCATCGACGATCTGGGCACGGCCGAGGTGCAGCGCCTGAGCGCCGAGGTGAGCGAGGCCGCGATTGACCGCACGCTGGACATCCTGCGCAAGCAGCGCCGCAGTTTTGCCCTGCGCTCGATGGAGTCGCAGGCGCAGGAAGGCGATCGCGTGACGGTGGATTTTGAAGGGAAGATCGATGGCGAGACCTTCGAAGGCGGCAAGGCCCAGGATTTCCAGTTCATCGTCGGCGAGGGCCAGATGCTCAAAGCCTTCGAGGACGCGGTGCGCGGCATGAGGAGCGGCCAGAGCACGACCTTTCCCTTGAGTTTCCCGGCCGACTACCAGGGCAAGGACGTGGCCGGCAAACAGGCCGACTTCATGGTGACACTGAAGAAGCTCGAAGCGTCGCACCTGCCCGAGATCAACGAGGCGCTGGCCTCGTCGCTCGGCATTGCCGAGCGCACGGTCGAGGGACTGCGCGCCGACATCCGGCGCAACCTCGAGCGCGAGGTGAAGACCCGCCTGCTGGCACGCAACAAGCAGGCGGTGATGGACGCGCTCGTGAGCAAGGCCAGGCTTGAGTTGCCGAAATCGATCGTTCAGGCCGAGGTCAACCGCTTGATCGAAAGAGCGCGCGCCGATCTGAAGCAGCGCGGTATCAAGGATGCTGACAAGGCGCCAATACCCGATGAGATGCTCCGGCCGCAGGCGGAACGCCGGGTGCGCCTGGGGCTGGTGCTGGCGGAACTGGTGCGGGCTCATGATTTGCAGGCCAAACCCGATCAGGTCAAGCGCCATATCGAGGAAATGGCCGCGAGTTACGAGAAGCCGGCCGAGGTGGTGCGCTGGTACTACAGCGACAAGCAGCGGATGGCCGAAGCCGAGGCCATTGTGATAGAGAACAATGTGACCGAGTTTGTGCTGGCCCGGGCCAAGGTGAGCGACAAGCCGATGTCCTTTGATGAATTGATGGGACAGTCCTAGCGCATCGCATCGGCCGTGTGCGGCACCGGAGCCGTCACGGACATTGGGCATTGGGGCATGAGACCGCAACCCGCGCATGGATTTGCAGCCAGCGCTCGCAAGTGCCGGCAGACGCTGGCTAAAGTGTATTGATCAGGAGAAGAAAACATGAGTGCATTGGAGACACAGGGCCTGGGACTGATTCCGATCGTGATCGAGCAGTCGGGTCGGGGCGAACGGTCCTACGACATCTATTCGCGCCTGCTCAAGGAAAGGGTGGTGTTCCTGGTCGGCCCGGTGAACGACCAGACGGCCAACCTTGTGGTGGCCCAGCTGCTGTTTCTGGAAAGCGACAACCCGGACAAGGACATCTCGTTCTACATCAATTCTCCCGGCGGTTCAGTGACCGCGGGCATGGCCATTTTTGACACCATGAATTTCATCAAACCGGAGATCTCGACCCTGTGCGTCGGCATGGCCGCCAGCATGGGCGCCTTCCTGCTTGCCGCGGGCGCCAAGGGCAAGCGCTACGCGCTGCCGAATTCACGCATGCTGATTCACCAGCCCTCGGGCGCCGCCCAGGGGCAGGCCAGTGACATCGAGATTCACGCCCGCGATATCCTGCGCACACGCGAGCAACTCAATCGCATCCTTGCCGCCAACACCGGGCAGGAGGTTGAAAAGATCCAACGCGACACCGAGCGCGATTACTTCATGTTCGCCGACGAAGCGAAGGCCTATGGCCTGATTGATCAAGTGATTGCCAAGCGTCCCTGATGACCCATCTGCGCTGGCCATTGGTTATCATTGCTGCGTCTGCACCACGCTGAATCAGGAACTGTTCAATGGCTGAAAAGAAGAGCTCAACCAGCGAGAAGACTCTGTACTGCTCCTTTTGCGGGAAGAGCCAGCACGAAGTCAAGAAACTGATTGCCGGGCCGTCGGTTTTCATCTGTGACGAGTGCATCGATCTGTGCATCGAGATCATTCGCGACGAATTGCCGGCGGCTGAAGAGGCGCGCCGGCAACGTGGCGACCTGCCGACGCCGGCCGAAATCAAGGCCAATCTCGACAACTACGTGATCGGCCAGGACTTCGCCAAACGCGCCATGGCGGTGGCGGTGTACAACCACTACAAGCGGCTTCGGCACAAGGAAACGGCCAAGAAGGACGACGTGGAGTTGTCCAAAAGCAACATTCTGCTGATTGGCCCGACCGGATCGGGGAAGACGCTGCTGGCCCAGACTCTGGCGCGCATGCTCGACGTTCCGTTCGTGATGGCCGACGCGACGACGTTGACCGAGGCCGGCTATGTCGGCGAGGACGTTGAAAACATCATTCAGAAGCTGCTGCAGAGTTGCGCTTACGATCTGGAACGAGCGCAGCGCGGCATCGTCTACATCGACGAAATTGACAAGATCTCGCGCAAGTCGGACAACCCCTCGATCACCCGGGATGTTTCGGGTGAGGGCGTGCAACAGGCGCTGCTCAAGCTGATCGAGGGCACCATGGCGAGCGTGCCGCCGCAGGGCGGGCGCAAACATCCGAATCAGGATTTTCTGCAGGTGGACACGACCAACATCCTGTTCATTTGCGGTGGCGCATTTTCCGGGCTAGAAAAGGTGATCGAGCGCCGCACGGAATCGTCGGGCATCGGTTTTTCCGCCACCGTCAAGAGCAAGGAACAACGCAGCCTGACCGACGCTTTCAAGGCGGTTGAGCCCGAGGACCTGATCAAGTTTGGCCTGATTCCGGAGCTGGTCGGACGCATGCCGGTGGTGGCGATATTGTCCGAATTGAGTGAGGATGTGCTGGTGCAGATCCTGACCGAGCCCAAGAACGCGCTGGCCAAGCAGTACAGCAAGCTGCTCGCGCTGGAAGGGGTGGATCTGGAGATTCGTCCCTCGGCGTTGCGGGCGATTGCGAAAAAGGCGCTGAACCGCAAGACCGGGGCGCGCGGCCTGCGCTCCATTCTCGAGGGCGCGCTGCTTGATACCATGTTCGAGCTGCCGAGCATGACAAATGTCGACAAGGTGGTGCTGGATGAGTCCACCATCAATGAGAACAAGGCGCCGCTGCTGGTGTATCGCGAGGCAGCCAAGAAAGCCTGAAGCCGCCGGGACGCCCGCTGGCGCCGCGACCGGTTTCGTGAATTGATTGCGCGTCCCGGGTTGAAAACCAGGCATCCCGGTCCATATTCAGGATCTGGTCATCGAAAGGACTCACATGTCGGGTCAACCCGCACTCACCGCCAGCCCCATCGATCTGCCCCTGTTGCCCCTGCGTGACGTGGTGGTGTTCCCGCACATGGTGATCCCGCTGTTTGTTGGGCGTCCCAAGAGCATCAAGGCGCTGGAATCGGCCATGGGCGCGGAACGCCGCATCATGCTGGTGGCGCAAAAGGCTGCGGCCAAGGACGAACCGGCCGCTTCGGACATGTTCGGCATGGGTTGCATTTCCACCATCCTGCAAATGCTCAAGCTGCCCGACGGCACGGTCAAGGTGCTGGTCGAAGGCCAGCAACGCGCCGTGGTGAACGCCATCGAGGACGGCGAGGCCCATTTCAACGCCAATGTCACGCCGGTGGAAGAGGTGGCTGAAGCGGGCCAGGTGTCAAGCGACGTCGAGGCGCTGCGCCGCGCGGTGATGAGCCAGTTCGACCAGTACGTCAAGCTCAACAAGAAGATTCCGCCGGAAATCCTGACCTCGATCGCCAGCATCGACAGTCCCGGCCGGCTCGCCGACACGATCGCCGCGCACCTGCCCTTGAAGCTGGAGAACAAGCAGATTATTCTGGACAAGGCCGATGTGCAGGCGCGGCTGGAGAACCTGTACGAGCAGCTCGAACGCGAAGTCGATATCCTGAACGTCGACAAGAAGATTCGCGGCCGGGTGAAACGGCAGATGGAGAAAAACCAGCGCGACTTCTACCTGAACGAGCAGGTGAAGGCGATCCAGAAGGAACTCGGTGAAGGCGAAGAGGGCGCCGACATCGAGGAGATCGAGAAGAAGATCAAGGCCGCCAAGATGCCCAAGGAGGCGCTGAAAAAGGCGCAGTCGGAACTGAAGAAGCTCAAGCTGATGTCGCCGATGGCGGCCGAGGCCACTGTGGTGCGCAACTACATCGATGTCCTGGTCGGGCTGCCCTGGAGCAAGCGGACCAAGATCAAGGACGATCTGGGCAAGGCCGAGGACGTGCTGAACGCCGACCACTACGGGCTGGAGAAAGTCAAGGACCGGATTCTTGAATACCTTGCCGTGCAACAGCGTGTCGGCAAACTGAAGGCGCCGATTCTTTGCCTAGTTGGCCCCCCGGGCGTTGGCAAGACCTCGCTCGGCCAGTCCATCGCCCGCGCCACCGGGCGCAAGTACGTGCGCATGGCGCTGGGCGGCATGCGTGACGAGGCCGAGATTCGCGGCCATCGCCGTACCTACATTGGCGCCCTGCCGGGCAAGGTGCTGCAGAACCTGAGCAAGATCGGCGCGCGCAATCCGTTGTTCCTGCTCGACGAGATCGACAAAATCGGCATGGACTTTCGCGGCGACCCCTCCAGCGCCCTGCTCGAAGTGCTGGATCCGGAACAGAACCATCGCTTTACCGACCACTATGTCGAGGTTGACTTTGACCTGAGCGACGTGATGTTCGTTGCCACCTCCAACTCGATGAACATTCCGCCGGCCCTGCTGGATCGGATGGAAGTGATCCGTCTTGCCGGCTACACGGAAGACGAAAAGATCAACATCGCCATGAAGTACCTGCTGCCCAAGCAGATGGGAAACAACGGCGTGAAGGACAGCGAGCTCGAGGTGACCGAGGAAGCCATCCGCGACATCGTGCGTTATTACACCCGTGAAGCCGGGGTGCGCTCGCTCGAGCGTGATCTGTCGAAGATTTGCCGCAAGGTGGTCAAAGGCTTGCAACTGAAGAAAATGGAACCCAAGGTCATCGTCAACTCAGCCAACCTGAATGACTTCCTGGGCGTGCAGAAGTTCACCTTTGGCCGCGCCGAGAAAGAAAACCAGGTCGGTCAGGTGGTGGGCCTGGCCTGGACCGAGGTCGGTGGCGACCTGCTGACCATTGAAGCTGCGCTGACGCCCGGCAAGGGAACCATCACCCGTACCGGCTCGCTCGGCGACGTGATGAAGGAATCGATCGAGGCGGCGCGCACCGTGGTGCGCAGTCGCGCGCGCCGGCTCGGCATCCTCGACGAGGTGTTCGAGAAGAAGGACATACACATCCACGTGCCCGATGGCGCGACGCCGAAGGACGGCCCGAGCGCCGGCGCGGCGATGACCACCGCCATCATTTCGGCGCTGACCGGCATCCCGGTGCGGGCCGACGTGGCGATGACGGGCGAAATCACCCTGCGCGGCGAGGTCACGGCCGTTGGCGGCCTAAAGGAAAAACTGCTGGCCGCCCTGCGTGGCGGCATCAAGAAGGTGCTGATCCCGGAAGAGAACGCCAAAGACCTGCAGGAGATTCCGGAGAACGTCAAGAGCGGGCTCGAGATCATCTCGGTGAAGTGGATCGACAAGGTGCTTGAGTACGCGTTGGAGCGGCAGCCGACACCGCTGAGCGAGGAAGAGGCGGTGGTCGTGGCAAGCCCGGCCAAGGAAGCGCCTGGCGTCGGCGTCGCTGCCGTCAAACACTGATGCCGGGCCGGTCGCAATATCGAATCATCGAGGCGATCGGCGTCCCGCGGGCCTGACGAGTTCGCCTATAATTTCGAGCTTCGATGCGGGAGTAGCTCAGTTGGTAGAGCGCAACCTTGCCAAGGTTGAGGTCGAGAGTTCGAGACTCTTCTCCCGCTCCAGAGAATACTCTACGGCCATGGCGTCGAAGTCGAAAAGGGCAGCGCAGGCTTCCCTTTTTTGTCGGTCCATGCCTGAAGAATTTGGCGCGGTAGCAAAGCGGTTATGCAGCGGATTGCAAATCCGTCCAGGCCGGTTCGACTCCGGCCCGCGCCTCCAGTAAAAATGTCTTTGTGAATCAACAACTTGGACGCGAGAACAAGCCCGGAAAGTCCGGGCCTTTTTCTGCCTGCTCGGGACGATGTAACGGCCGATGTAAGCCGATTTCCCGAATCCGGGCCTCCAGAAACGACGAACCCGGCGTTTGGCTTGTGGCGGCGGCGCCCGAGCCTGCAGGCCCAGGTGGGTAAGGATCCGCTCGATCACTGGCGCCTCGAGGATGGCGGCGATGATCTTGAGCTCGCCGCCGCAGTTCGGGCAGTGTTCAAGATCGATCTCGAAGACCCGCTTGAGCAGCCGGGCCCAGCTGATGCGCGGCGGCCGGCCGTGCGGGCTGGTGGGCTAAGCCGGGCCGGGCTCCGACGCGCCGGCCTCCTGCTGCGGCCCCGCCGGCACCACCTGCGCCCTCAGCTTGGCGTTGGGTGCAGCACAC
>JBCKPE010000104.1:0-6862 GCA_038901875.1 Burkholderiaceae bacterium | reverse complement strand
TACGACGAGCCAACGCTCAAGAGGATGCCCGCGCAACAGGCAATCTCCCAGCTGATCAGCCCAGATGGCGGGCCGCTCATCTGGCCACGCATAACCGAGGCCGACCAGGACTCGCTGAACGGCACCTGCCGAAAGCTCAATACGTTCCTCAACTCGGCGCAAGAGTCAACCAAGTAGCCCGGAAATACCCACAGATTCCCCTGACGAGCCAAATATTTAGGACTCATCGGCTACGCCCGATGGCATCGGCTGCGGCGCGGCAAGCTTCAATCCGAGCCGGCCGCAGGGGGTCGAACATGAGCCGCATAATGCCTGAATTGGAGCATGTCCTTGCCTGTTGACTACCAAACTGATCCCTCCCGCTACCGGCACTGGAAGCTGGCATTCGACGCGCCGTTGGCCACCCTGGCGCTGGATGTTGACGAGAACGCCGGCTTGGCGCCGGGCTACAAGCTCAAGCTCAACAGCTACGACCTGGGCGTCGACATCGAACTGAACGATGCGATCAACCGCATCCGTTTCGAGCACCCCGAGGTGCGAGCGGTGGTGCTTACCAGCCTGAAAGACCGGGTGTTTTGCTCGGGCGCGAACATCTTCATGCTTGGCAGTTCGAGCCATGCCTGGAAAGTGAACTTCTGCAAGTTCACCAACGAGACGCGCAACGGCATCGAGGACGCATCGAGGCACAGTGGCCTGAAGTTTCTGGCTGCGGTGAACGGCTCCTGTGCCGGCGGCGGCTACGAGCTGGCGCTGGCCTGCGACGAGATCATCCTGATCGACGACCGTTCCTCAGCGGTCAGCCTGCCCGAGGTGCCGCTGCTTGGCGTGCTTCCCGGTACCGGCGGCCTGACTCGGGTCACTGACAAGCGCCATGTGCGACACGACCTGGCCGACGTTTTCTGCACCACCGTCGAAGGGGTGCGCGGGCAGCGCGCCAAAGACTGGCGCCTGGTCGATGAAATTGCCAAGCCACAGTTGTTTGCGCAGAAGGTGCGTGAGCGGGCGCTGCAACTTGCGGCGCTCAGCGACCGCCCGGCCGACGCAAGCGGGGTGGCGCTGACGCCGATCCAGCGCAGCATCGAGGCCGACGCGCTGCGCTATGGCCATGTCACGGTCGAGATTTCGCGCGCGCAACGTAGCGCCAGTTTCACCATCAAGGGCCCGCAGGGCAGGCAGCCCGATACGTTGCAGGCGATCATTGCCGCCGGCGCCACCTGGTATCCACTGGCGCTGGCACGCGAGCTCGAGGATGCGATCCTGTCCATGCGCAGCAACGAACCGGAGATCGGAGTCTGGCTGATCAAGACCGTCGGCGATGCTCATGCTGTGCTGGCGCTGGACGCGATCCTGCTGGCGCACAGCCAACATTGGCTGGTGCGCGAAACCATCGGTCTGCTGCGGCGCAGTTTCAGCCGGCTCGACCTGTCCTCGCGCAGCCTGTTCGCGCTGATCGAGCCTGGCTCGTGTTTCGCCGGCAGCCTGCTCGAACTGGCGCTGGCCTGCGACCGCAGTTACCAGTTGGCCCTGCCGGACGAGCCAGGACGGGCGCCAAGAATAGTCGTCGGAGAAACCAACTTCGGCCTGTACCCGATGGCCAGCGGCCAGAGCCGATTGGGGCGGCGCTTTTACGACGAGTTGCCCGCCCTCGAAGCGGTGCGCGCGCAACTGGGGCAAGCGCTCGATGCCGGCGCTGCATTCGCGCTCGGCCTGGTCACGAGCAAGCCTGACGACATGGACTGGGTCGACGAACTGCGCATCGCGCTGGAAGAGCGCGCTGCGATGTCGCCCGACGCACTGACCGGCCTGGAGGCGAACCTGCGCTTCAACGGTCCGGAAAACATGTTCACGCGCATTTTTGGCCGTCTCAGCGCGTGGCAGAACTGGATTTTCCAGCGCCCGAACGCCGTCGGCGAGAGGGGCGCCCTGACGGTTTACGGAAAAGGCGAAAAAGCCGCCTTCGACTGGAACCGCGTCTGATTCATGGCGAGTTCAACACAATGTCCACTATCAACTACAGCGAAAAGATCCCGAACAACGTGAATCTGGGAGAGGACCGCGCGCTGCAGCGCGCACTCGAGCAGTGGCAACCCAACTTCCTGTCCTGGTGGGCCGACATGGGGCCGAGCGGTTCGCGGAATTTCGACGTTTACCTGCGCACGGCGGTCAGCTTCGACCCGCAGGGTTGGGCTCACTTCGATCATGTGAAGATGCCCGACTATCGCTGGGGTATCTTTCTGGCCCCCGGTGACGCCAAACGCACCATTCACTTCGGCGACCACAAGGGCGAACCGGTCTGGAGCGAGGTGCCGGGCGAACACCGCGCCAACTTGCGCCGCATCATCGTGACCCAGGGCGACACCGAACCGGCGTCGGTCGAGCAACAGCGCCAACTGGGCCTGAGCGCGCCAAGCCTGTACGACCTGCGCAACCTGTTCCAGGTGAATGTCGAAGAGGGGCGGCATCTGTGGGCCATGGTCTATCTGCTGCACCGCTACTTCGGGCGCGACGGCCGCGAGGAGGCTGAGGCGCTGCTCGAGCGGCGCAGCGGCGACCCGGACCATCCGCGCATTCTGGGCGCCTTCAACGAAGCCACGCCGGACTGGCTAGCCTTTTTCATGTTCACCTACTTCACGGACCGCGACGGCAAGTTCCAGCTCAGTGCGCTGGCTGAGAGCAGCTTCGACCCGCTGGCGCGCACCACCAAGTTCATGCTGACTGAGGAAGCGCATCACATGTACGTCGGCAGAAGCGGCGTCTCGCGGGTGATCCAGCGCACGGCGCAGGTGATGAAGGAACTCGATAGTGACGACCCGGCGACGCTGCGCGAGGCCGGCGTGATTGACCTGCCGACCGTTCAGCGCTATCTCAACTTCCACTCCAGCGTGACGGCCGACCTGTTTGGCGCGGACGAGTCGAGCAACGCGGCCACCTTCTACAGCTCAGGCCTGAAGGGCCGCTATGAGGAGAGCAAGCGTGCCGACGACCATCGACTCAACCAGTTGACCTACAAGGTGCTGGCGCTGCGCGACGGGCGCCTCGGCGAGCGCGAGGTGCCGATGCTCAACGCGCTGAACGAGGTGCTGCGCGACGATTACATGAAAGACTCGGTGGCCGGTGTTGAGCGCTGGAACCGGGTGCTCGAAAAAGCCGGCGTGGACTTTCGGTTGAAGGTGCCGCACAAGGCGTTTCATCGCAACATCGGCACGCTGGCCGGCGTCAAGGTCGGTCCCGACGGAGCGGTGGTGTCGGAAGAAAAATGGAACGCTCATCTTGATCAATGGCTGCCGACTGCCGCCGACCGCACCTACGTCGCGTCACTGATGGGGCGCGTGGTCGAACCAGGCAAGTTTGCCAACTGGATCGCGCCGCCGGCGACCGGCATCAACCGCCAGCCGCCCGACTTCGAATACGTGCGTTTCAATTGAGAAGCAGTTTCCCTCTCCCTCTCCCTGCGGGAGAGGGTTGGGGTGAGGGGCCGAGGGTGAGGGCGAGACAACCATCATGAACCTGACTGCTGCCACCATCAAGCAGCATCTGATCGACCCCGAGATCTGCATCCGCTGCAACACCTGCGAGGTCACCTGTCCGGTCGGCGCGATCACCCATGATTCGCGCAACTACGTGGTCGATGCCGACAAGTGCGAATCCTGCCTGGCCTGCATTTCGCCCTGTCCGACCGGCTCCATCGACAACTGGCGCACCATGCCGCGCATTGAGGCTTATGGCATTTCAGAACAACTTCTTTGGGATGAGCTGCCCGTCGAGTTGACGGCGGTGGAGCTGGCGGCGCAGGCGGTGGCAGCCGCTGCAGTGCAACCTGGTGCGCCACTGGCCGCGCAGCGGTCCGCCGCGGCCGGCAGTAAGACTGGAGGCGGCGACGAACAGCGATCTGACAACACCGGTTCACTGAGCCCGCCTGTCGGATTGGCCGCCCGGTACGGCGCCACCGAGCCGCCCTGGTCGGCCGCACAGCACTGCACCAACCTGTACGGCCCGGCGGCGGCTGAACCGTTCATCAGCGCCAAGGTGGTAGGCAACGTGCGCGTCACCGAAGCAGGCCCGGGACAGGACTACGACACGCATCACATCGTGCTCGATTTCGGCACGCAGCGCTTCCCGGTGCTGGAAGGCCAGTCGATCGGCATCCTGCCGCCCGGACCGGACGAAAACGGCCGGCCGCACCATGCGCGGCAATACTCAGTGGCGAGTCCGCGCCATGGCGAGCGGCCTGGCTACAACAACCTGTCGCTAACCATCAAGCGTGTGCTGGAGGGCCATCAGGGCAGGCCGGTGCGTGGTGTTGCGTCCAACTACATGTGCGACCTCAAGGTGGGTGACGAGGTGCGCGTGATCGGGCCGTTTGGCGCGAGCTTCCTGATGCCCAACCATCCGCGCAGCAGCATCGTGATGATCTGCACCGGCACCGGCAGCGCGCCGATGCGCGCCATGACCGAATGGCGCCGGCGGCTGCGCCAATCGGGCAAGTTCGAGGCCGGCAAGCTGATGCTGTTCTTTGGCGCCCGCACGCAGGAAGAGTTGCCCTACTTCGGTCCGCTGCAAAACCTGCCCAAGGACTTCATCGACATCAACTTCGCGTTCTCGCGCATTCCCGGCAGCCCCAAGCTCTACGTGCAGGACCTGATGCGCGAACGCGCATCCGACCTGGGACCGATGCTGGCCGACCCGAACAGCTACTTCTACGTCTGTGGCCTCAAAAGCATGGAGGAGGGCGTGCTGCTGGCCCTGCGCGACGTGGCGCAGCAGGCCGGCTTGCCCTGGGAGCAGATTGGCGCGGCGCTCAAGTCACAGGGGCGCCTGCATTTGGAGACCTACTAACATGGCGAGCTTCACGGGCACCGCCCGCATCGCAACCATTGTCAATCGAGGAGAGGTCTCATGATTCGCAGAAGAATAGCACCGGTTCTCGCCGCTACGCTGTGCGCTGCAATGTTCCAGACGAGCGCATGGGCCCAGGCCGATTACCCGAGCAAGCCGGTCAAGCTCATCATTCCCTTTCCCCCGGGCGGCACACCAGCGACGTGATGGGTCGCATGGTGGCCGACGAGTTGACCAGGCATTTCAAGCAGCCATTCATCGTCGAGAACATCGGCGGCGCCGGCGGCACGATTGGCGCCGAGCGCGCCACCAAGATGACGCCCGATGGTTACACGCTGGTGATGACCGGCGTTGGCCAGAACGCGGTGGCGCATGGGCTGGACCCGAACCTCAAGTACAACTCGCTGACCGATTTCATCCACATCTCGCAAATCCATTCGGGGCCGAACGTGCTGGCGGTTCATCCGGGCACGCCGTTCAAGACGCTGAAGGAACTGGTGGACTACGGCAAGGCCAATCCGGGCAAGCTCGATTACGGCTTCACCCATGCTGCTTCGGGCCACATGGCGATGGAGTTGTTCAAGCAGACCGCCAGCGCCTGCGCGCCGGCGCAAAAGGATTGCAAGGGCCTGTTCATGGTCGGCATTCCGTACCGCGGTGGCGGCCCGATGCTCAACGACATCCAGGCCGGCACCATCAAGCTGATGTTCATCAACCGGGACGCGGCGCTGCCGCATGTCCGCGCCGGCAAGCTGCGCGCTCTTGCCGTGACCAGTGCCCAGCGCAACCCGCTGTATCCCGACGTGCCGACCATCGCCGAATCCGATTACAAGGGCTTCGAAGCGCTGTCCTGGTCGGGCCTATCGGTCATCAAGGGCACGCCGCAGCCGATCATCGCCAGGCTGGAAGCGGCGATGGCACAGGTGATGTCGTCCGATGCGGTCAAGCAGCGCATGGCTTCGGTCGGTTTCATCATCCCGCCGCAGGGCTCCCGGCCGTACAACGACTTCGTCAAGAGCGAAATTGACACCTGGAGCAAGGTGATCAAGACGGCAGGGATCAAGCCGGAGTGAACATGCGGGCGTTGCGTCGCGACGCCGCTTTTGTCATGCGTGGAGGATTGCGATGAAGCCAAGTGACCATGTGCGCCAGATGGCGGCCTACAACACCTGGATGAACAGCAGGCTGTATGAGGCCGCAGCGCGTCTGCCCGCTGATGCCTTGTCTCTGGACCGGAAGGCATTCTTCGGTTCCATCCTGGGAACGCTCAATCACATCGTCGTTGGCGACACGCTTTGGCTGAAGCGCTTCGCGACCCATCCAGCCGGTTACCCCGAACTCGATCCGGTGCGGGCGCTGGCCCAGCCAACTGCACTCGATCAGCTCCTGTTCCAGGATTTCGCCGCGCTCAAGCAGCATCGCGAGCGACTCGACGCGGTGATCACGGCCTGGGCGAAAGTCGTGACGGACCAGGACCTGGACCATATCCTGCACTACGCCAACACCAAGGGCGTTATCTCGGACAAGCGGTTTTTCAACCTGGTCATGCATTTCTTCAACCACCAGACCCATCATCGCGGTCAGGCGACGACGCTGCTGACGCAGGCCGGCGTTGATGTCGGCGTGACCGACCTGCTCATGCTTATTCCGAACGAGGGGCCGGGCTAGCGAAAACGGTGCTGTTCAATGCCGGCTCGTTATAATGTGCAATCGAGAGACAAAAGTCGGCTTCACGTCGTGTGGTGATTAAGTTCATCCTATATCTCCCGATCCTTATTCCCAAACACCCGCTCGGCCCTTCAGGCTCAGCGGGTGTTTTTCATTGAACTCCACCCCGCCTGGCGTTGGCTTGCCTTTGGTCTTGGGCGCAGGCGCGTCCAGGTCGAGTACGCGCAGAAATTTTGGCCACATGGCATTCAAGAAACGGTCGTCGTGCCGTTCGTAAAAACGTTGCAGTGCCCAGAGCAGGTAGTCGCAAGCCTGTAAACCCGCGCTCTGGCTGGGGTAGCTGCTGCGTACGGTGGTG
>JBCKPE010000103.1:0-6892 GCA_038901875.1 Burkholderiaceae bacterium | reverse complement strand
CCGCCAGCAGCACCTTGCCGTACTCAGCGGCGACTGCGAGCGCGTCGGCCGAAATGTCGACGCCGAGAACCGGATGCCCACGCTGCGAAAACCATCGCATATGTCGACCCGAGCCGCAGGCCAGATCCAGCACGGTGCCGCCGGGAACGACCAGATGCGACCAGCGCTGAACCCAGGGCGAGGGGTCCATGTCCGCATGGTTGCAGAGGGCGGGAGGCGACGGCGCGGCATTGTCCATGGCGGGACTTTAGCGAGATTGCCCGCGTCGGCGCATTCGAAACGCCTGTTTTTATATCCAGCTTTCCGGTGGCGAGAGAATACAATTTGCGCCATGGCAAGCAACACAAACTCGAGCGGACAGGGCTACTCGGAAACTTCAATCCGGGTCCTCAAGGGTTTGGAACCGGTGCGCCAGCGCCCTGGCATGTATTCACGCACCGACACCCCGCTGCACATCGTGCAGGAGGTGCTGGATAACGCGGCCGACGAAGCGCTGGCCGGGCATGGACGCAAGATTCGGGTCGTCCTGCACGATGACGGCTCCATCAGCGTCGAGGACGACGGCCGCGGCATTCCTTTTGGCCTGCACCCGGAAGAAAACGCTCCGGTCATCGAACTGGTGTTCACGCGGCTGCATGCCGGAGGCAAGTTCGACAAGGGCCATGGCCAGGCCTACAGTTTTTCCGGCGGCCTGCACGGAGTCGGCGTCAGCGTGACCAATGCGTTGTCGCGGCGACTGGAGGTCAGCAGTTACCGCGACGGCATGGTGGCGACCATGGTATTTGCCCAGGGCGAAGTGGAGCAACCGCTGGCGACGCGGCGCATTACGCAGAGTGATCGAAAGCGGGGTACCACAGTACGGGTCTGGCCCGAGCCACGCTATTTCGATTCGAGCATCGTGCCGATCGTCGAGCTGACCCATCTGCTGCGCAGCAAAGCGGTGTTGATGCCGGGCGTGACGGTGACCTTGAGCCACGAGAAGACCGGCGCATCGCAAAGCTGGCTGTTCAAGGGCGGATTGCGCGATTACCTGCTGCAGTCGCTGCCGGACGATCCGCTGATTCCTGCGTTCGAGGGCGAAGGCTTTGCCGACAGCCAGCACGACAGCTTCAGCGAGGGCGAGGGCGCCTCCTGGTGTGTCGCCTTCACCGAAGAAGGGCGGGTGCTGCGCGAGAGTTACGTGAACCTGATTCCGACCACGGCGGGTGGCACCCATGAGTCGGGTCTGCGCGACGGCCTGTTTCAGGCCGTCAAGAGCTTTATTGAATTGCATGCCCTGCTGCCCAAGGGCGTCAAGCTGCTGCCCGAGGATGTGTTTGCGCGCGCCTCCTACGTCTTGAGCACCAAGGTGCTGGACCCGCAGTTCCAGGGGCAGATCAAGGAACGCCTGAATTCGCGCGACGCGCTCAAGCTGGTCTCGGGCTATGTGCGCCCGGCGCTGGAACTGTGGTTGCATCAGAACGTCGAACATGGCCGCCGTCTTGCCGACCTGGTGATTCGAGCCGCGCAGAGCCGGCAAAAGGCCGGGCAGAGGGTGGAGAAGCGGCGTGGTTCGGGTGTCGCCGTGTTGCCCGGCAAATTGACCGACTGCGAAAGCCGGGATTTGGCGCATAACGAGATTTTCCTGGTTGAGGGCGATTCGGCAGGCGGCAGCGCGAAGATGGGGCGCGACAAGGAATTGCAGGCGATCCTGCCGCTGCGCGGCAAGCTGCTCAACACCTGGGAGGTCGAGCGTGATCGCCTGTTCGCCAACAACGAGGTGCATGACATCGCCGTCGCGATCGGCGTCGACCCCCACGATACGGGGCAGGTCGCCGACCTGAGCGGGCTGCGCTACGGAAAGATCAATATCCTGAGCGATGCCGACGTCGATGGCTCGCACATCCAGGTGCTGTTGCTGACCCTTTTCTTCCGGCATTTTCCCGGCATCATTGCCGCCGGGCACCTGCACGTGGCGCGGCCACCGCTGTTTCGCGTCGATGCGCCGGCGCGCGGCAAAAAGCCGGCGTCCAAATCCTACGCTCTGGACCAGGGCGAGCTGGTGGCGATTCTTGACAAGCTGCGCAAGGACGGATTGCGCGAAGGCAGTTGGTCGATCAGCCGCTTCAAGGGTCTCGGCGAAATGAGCGCGGAACAGCTTTGGGACACAACACTCAACCCCGACACACGGCATTTGATGCAGGTCGAACTCGGAGCGATGGATCAGGCCGGCACCGAGAACCTGATTGGACGCCTGATGGGCAAGGGCGAGGCGGCAGCGCGCCGCGCGTTGATGGAACTGCACGGCGACGCGGTCGAGGTTGACATCTGATGGAACTGGCCGATAGCGCGGCCCGGGCCGGGCTGCGTCCCGCTCCGTCACGGGTTCGCCTGCGCCCCACGATGCAGAGTGACCTGGACTTCGTGCTGACGCTGGAGCGCGATCCGGAGAACCTGCCCTTCATCACACCCTGGGAGCGGACGCAGCATGAGGCGGCGATTCGCTTCCCCGACTTCCGACACTTCGTCATCGAAGGGGGCCCAGGCCTTGAATCCGTCGGCTTTCTGATCCTGATCGGTTGCCGCAGTCCGCACCACTCGCTCGAACTCAAGCGCATGGTGGTGCAGCACAAGGGCCGGGGTCTCGGACGCGCGGCATTGCGGGTGCTGAAGAAGATCGCCTTTGACGATCTCGCCGCGCACCGCCTGTGGCTCGATGTGAAGGCTGGCAACAGCCGCGCCCAGGGCTTCTACATGAGCGAGGGGTTCCTGCTGGATGGAACGCTGCGCGAGACCTTCCTGGCGCCGGGGGGCTACGAATCGCTGCTTGTGCTGTCGATGCTGGTGCATGAATTTCACGCGCGCCGACAGCGTTCGCTGGAACTGTTGAACTGATGTCGATGCGCCGCGTCGCCCGCCTGCCTATCGTCGCGCTTGCTCTGCTGCTGGCAAGCCCGCTCGTGCGTGCGGACCTCTGGGCCTTTGTTGACGCGGCTGGCGTGGCGCACTTCGCTGACCAGCAACTCGATCAGCGCTATCAGCTTTTCTTCCGTGGGCCGGGGCCGCCAAGCGCGACCCCGGCGCCGGAATCGCAGCGACCCGATGCGAGCATCGTCGATGAGGCCGAGGCGGATGCGCGACCACGACGCGCCTGGTTCGAGCGCCTGCCGCATTACCTGCCGGCGCTGGTCCACCTGCAAGAGGCGTCGCAGCGGCTCAATCTGGACCCGCACCTGCTGACCGCGCTGATTGCCACCGAGTCCGGTTTCAATCCGGCGGCGGTGTCGCCCAAAGGCGCCCTTGGCCTGATGCAGATCATGCCGGACACGGCGCTGCGTTATGGCGTCGCGCCGGATGGCACGCAGTCCCAGAGAAAAAAACTGTTTGACCCGGCCACCAATATCCGGGCCGGCACGCGTTACCTGCGCGATCTGCTGAACCTTTTCAACGGCCGGCTGGAGTTGGCGCTGGCTGCCTACAACGCCGGCGAAGGCGCGGTTCTGCGCGCCGGTCAACAGATTCCACCTTATGCTGAAACGCGAAATTATGTGAAAACCGTGCTCCAGCTGTACGCCGCCCTGCGTCCGGCGTCGCCCGTTGTCCTGCCGCAGGTGATTGCGGCGCCGCCCGCCACGCCGCCGGCCCCGGCCGTGCCGGGCGGGGCGATCGGTCGCGGCAACATGATTTCGCCCCTGTTGATTCTGCTGCCCGACACCAGGGGTAAAACTGAAACCTTGAACAATGAATCAACAAAGTGAATTGACCCTTGAGCCGGAGCCGGCGCAGACGGGTACCGGACTGGGCGCCTACGCGCAGCGCGCCTACCTCGAGTACGCGCTGAGCGTCGTCAAGGGCCGGGCGCTGCCGGATCTGTGCGACGGCCAGAAGCCGGTTCAGCGCCGCATTCTTTATTCCATGCACCGCATGGGCCTGGGCTTTAGCGGCAGCGGCGCAGCCAGGCCGGTGAAAAGCGCGCGCGTGGTCGGCGACGTGCTGGGCCGGTTTCACCCGCACGGTGACCAGGCCGCCTACGACGCGCTGGTGCGCATGGCTCAGGATTTTTCCCAGCGCTACCCGCTGATTGACGGGCAGGGCAATTTTGGCAGCCGCGACGGCGACGGCGCTGCCGCCATGCGTTACACGGAAGCGCGGCTGTCGCGCATCACCGGCCTGCTGCTGGGCGAAATCGACGAGGGGACGGTCGATTTCATTGCCAACTACGACGGCAGCACGGAAGAGCCGCGACAGCTTCCGGCGCGTCTGCCCTGGACCCTGCTGAACGGCGCCAGCGGCATTGCCGTCGGCCTGGCGACCGAAATCCCGAGCCACAACCTGCGCGAGGTGGCTGATGCCTGTGTTGCGCTGATCAAGGCGCCTGGACTCAGCGACGATGACCTGCTGGCTCTGCTGCCGGGGCCGGACTACCCCGGTGGCGGGCAGATCATTTCATCGCAGGCCGAACTGCGCGAGGCCTATCTTGGCGGGCGCGGTTCGATCAAGGTGCGCGCGCGTTGGAAGATCGAGGATCGGGCGCGCTTGCAGTGGCAACTGGTGGTCACCGAATTGCCGCCCGGCGTGAGTTCGCAAAGGATTCTGGAGGAAATTGAGGAACTGACCAATCCCAAGGTGAAACTTGGCAGGAAATCATTGAGTCAGGATCAGATGCTGCTCAAGGCCAGTGTCCTGTCACTGCTTGACGCGGTGCGTGATGAATCGAGCAAGGACGCTGCGGTCAGGCTGGTGTTCGAGCCCAAGACCAGCCGCATTGAGCAAGCCGAGTTGATCAACGCCCTGCTGGCGCACACCAGCCTGGAAACCTCGGCGCCGGTCAATCTGACCATGGTTGGGCTCGATGGCCGCCCGGCGCAGAAGTCGTTGCGCGCGATGTTGCAGGAGTGGATCGCGTTTCGCCAGAACGCCATCACGCGACGCTCGCGCTTTCGCCTGGACCGGGCGCTGGAGCGGATCCATGTTCTGGAAGGGCGCCAGGCGGTGCTGCTCAACCTGGACGAGGTCATCGCCATCATCCGCAGGTCCGAGGAGCCGAAGGCCGCGCTGCAGCAGCGCTTCGCCTTGAGCGAGCGGCAGGTGGAGGACATTCTGGACATTCGGCTGCGCCAGCTGGCCCGGTTGGAGGCACTGCGCATCGAGCAGGAACTGCAGCAATTGCGAGATGAGCAAAGGAAACTGGAAGACATTCTTGCCAGTGCCAGCGCGCTGCGACGCCTGATGATCCGTGAGATTGAAGCCGACGCGCGCCAGTTTGCCGATGCCCGCCGCACCCTGATCCAGGAGCAGAAAAGGGTGGTGGCCGAAATCAAGGTGGTCGATGAGCCGGTGACTGTCGTGGTGTCCCAAAGCGGCTGGGTGCGCTGCCGCAGCGGCCACGGTCATGAGACGGGAAGCTTTTCCTTCAAGGCTGGCGACGCACTGCATGGAACCTTTGAGTGCCGCAGCGTGGACACGCTGCTTGTGTTTGGCAGCAACGGGCGGATCTATTCCGTTCCGGTCGCGAGTCTGCCCGGCGCCCGTGGCGACGGGCAGCCGATCACCACCCTGGTCGAACTCGAACCCGGCAGCCAGCCCGCGCACTACTTTGCCGGTGCCGCAGCCACGCCGCTGCTGCTGAGCGGATCAGGTGGCTACGGATTCCTGGCCACAGTCGAGAACATGACGTCAAGGCAAAGGTCGGGCAAGGCGTTTGTCAGCTGCGATCCGGGCGAAACCCTGTGTCGTCCGTCGCCCGCGCTTGCAGCCAGTCATGTCGCTTGCGTCTCCGCAGGCGGGCGCATCCTGACCTTTGCCATCAGCGATCTGAAAACCATGCCCAAGGGTGGCCGGGGCCTGATGCTGATTGATCTGGAGGCCAAAGATACCCTGGCCGGCGCCGCCGCGTACCGTCGCAGCATTTGCATCGAAGGCACCGGACGCTCGGCCAGGGAGCGCAGCGAAGTACTGGAGGTTCGCTCGCTGAACAACGCCAGGGCCGCGCGGGGGCGCAAGGGCAAGACGACCGAGCTCGGATTTAAGCCGCAGACGGTGCGCCGGGTCGAGTAGGGTGCCGACGCGGTTGCCGTGTCCGCGTTGCAACCCGACCCCTCGCGCAACGCGCAACGTCCAACGCTGAACCTGCGCGTCAATAAAGTTGCAGGCTCAAGCCGTAGGCGAGGGCGGCAATGAAGGCGCTGGCCGGAACGGTGAGAACCCAGGCCCAGACAATGTTTCTGGGTGTGGATCTGCTCGCGGTTGATCGGCGTGATGAAGGTCTTGTGCAGGGCCTGGTTGACGTCGCGCGTGATGCGGTCCGCGGGCCCTCTCGGCCTCATCGACCTCGAGGTTGTGCTGCTCGCGCAGGCGCTGATCCGCGTAGTTTTCCACCAGCTTGGAGAAAGCACGCGCCGCCGTCACGATGCACTCGGCATGCTGGTCAAACATGGCGAAGAAGTTGCCGTCACGGGGAAGCAGTTTGGCGAAAAACATGGGGGAGACTCCTGGATCACTGGATCGGAGGAGGGACGGACTGGGGATAGGAGAGGCCGGCCGCCGCAGCCTGGCCAGAATTGTCAATTGCCGCGATACGCGAAAGTGGGCCGGCAGATCGGGCATTTTTCAGGCGACGCATGAAAAAGGGCCGGCAGAACCGGCCCTCGGATACGACAAGCGGGATTACTTGAGGTGTTTGCCAATCAGCGCAGCCATCTCGAACATCGAGACCTGGGCCTTGCCGAAGACGTCCTGCAACTTAGCGTCGGCATTGATCATGCGCTTGTTCACCGCGTCTTGCAGCTTGTTCTTCTTGATGTATTCCCACAGCTTGCTGACGACCGCGGTGCGCGGCAGCGGGCTGCTGCCGACCACGGCGGCCAGCGCCGCGCTGGGGGACATGGGCTTCATGAACGCCGCGTTGGGCGTG
>JBCKPE010000102.1:0-7010 GCA_038901875.1 Burkholderiaceae bacterium | reverse complement strand
GCGCGACTCCGGTTTCATCGCAGGACGATTCAATGCCAAGTACCAACATGGATCGAAGTTTAGGTGACGCACTCCGCGCGATGGCTGCAAGGCCTCCACGCAAGGCGAGAGCGCAATTAAGCATATAGCCGCAAGTCATCAATCAACTGGAACAATCCGGTGCGACCATGGATATCAAATCGATTGCGCAGCCCGTTCCGAGGCGATCGGATGCACGACCCATTCCATTGCGGCCGGTGGCCAGACCGGCGCATGGTCCGTCGGATGACAGCCGCCAGGGATTGGCAAGCAGCGGGTGCGGCATCGTCACACTGGTCGGCGCCGGCCCGGGCGACCCGGAACTGCTCACGCTCAAGGCCGTCAAGGCGATTGCCGGCGCCGCCTTGATCCTGGTCGATGATCTGGTGAGCGACGCGACACTGGCTTACGCGGCACCGGGCGCCCGCATCATCCACGTCGGCAAGCGTGGTGGCTGCAAGAGCACCCCACAACCCTTCATCGAAGGCCTCATGATCACCCATGCAAGGCAGGGACATCGGGTGGTGCGGCTCAAGGGCGGCGATCCGTTTAAATTCGGCCGCGGCGGCGAAGAGGTGGAGCATCTGCGGCAGGCAGGCATCGAAGTGCAGGTGATCAACGGGATCACGGCCGGGCTGGCCGCCGCCACCTCGCTCGGCGTGCCGCTCACTCATCGTGAACATGCGCACGGCGTGCTGTTTGTCACGGGTCATGGCCGGACCGAAGCGGACACGATCGACTGGACGGCACTCGCTGCAACGGTGCGCGACGTCAAGCTCACGCTGGTGATCTACATGGGGCTGCGTGGCGCTGCCGGGATTCAGCAGGGCCTGCTCAGCGGACTTCCCGCCGGCACGCCAGCGGCGGTGATAGAACGTGCCAGCCTGCCCGACGAGCGCAGCGTGCTGACGACATTGGGCGCGCTGCTGCACAGCATCGAGAGCGAGGGTCTGTCTAGCCCCTGCATCATCGTGGTCGGTGACGTGCTGCGAGGTGCAGCGGCTGCCCAGGCGCAGCCAGCATTGCGGCGCGCCGTTTGACGCAGTCCCGAGGCCACACAGGCCGGCGCAGGCCGCGCCTACACTGTGGCCGATGCTGTCTTTTGACGTGGTGGTCATCGGGGCCGGTGCCGCCGGCCTGTTTTGCGCCGGAATCGCGGGTCAACTCGGTCTTCGCGTCCTGCTGATCGACCACAGCGAAAAGATCGCCGAGAAGATTCGCATCTCCGGCGGCGGGCGCTGCAACTTCACGAATCGCGACCTCGATCCAGCCGCGCCGCACCGGCATTTCCTCGGTGGCAATCCGAAGTTCTGCCGCTCCGCGCTGTCGCGCTACACGGCGGAGGATTTCATCGCGCTGGTCCGGCGCCATGACATCCCGTTCCATGAGAAACACAGAGGCCAACTGTTTGGCGACCGCTCCTCCGACGACTTCATCACGATGCTGCTGCGCGAGTGCGAGGCCGGTGGCGTCACGCGCTGGCAGCCGTGCCGGGTGCACGCCGTGCGCGCGACCAGCGCAGTGACTGCTCCGCGACGCCGTTTCGCGATCGATTGCGACACCGGCGAGGCCCTGGCCGACAGTGTCGTCATTGCGACCGGCGGCCTGTCGATCCCGAAGCTTGGCGCCACCGACTTTGGCTACCGCATCGCGCGGCAATTCAAGCTGCGCGTGGTGGAACCCCGGCCCGGGCTGATGCCCTTGACCTTCGATGGCGCGGCCTGGCAGCCGTTCGCAGCACTGGCTGGGCTATCGCTCGAGGTCGGTATCGAAACCGGCTCCGGCAAGGGTGGGATCTCATTCTCCGAGGATCTGCTGTTCACGCATCGCGGACTGAGCGGGCCGGCCGTTTTGCAAATCTCGAACTACTGGCAGCCGGGTACGCCAATCAGGATCGACCTGGCGCCTGGCCACAACTTGCACAGCACGCTCAGGCAAGCGAAACTGGCCTCGCGCAAGTTGCTCACCAATGCCTTGTCCGACGTCGTTCCGGCCCGGCTGGCGCTGGCCTGGGTACAACAGAACATTGGCTGGCAGCGAGCGGTCAGCGAGGTGCCAGACCAGCTGCTGGACACGCTGGCCCAGGGTTTGAGCAACTGGGAGTTGGTGCCGAGTGGTTCCGAAGGCTACCGCAAGGCCGAGGTCACGGCCGGCGGCGTTGACACGCGCGACCTGTCGTCGCAGACCATGGAATCAATTCATCCCGGTCTCTACTTCATCGGCGAAGTGGTGGACGTCACCGGCTGGCTCGGTGGTTACAACTTTCAATGGGCCTGGGCCAGCGCCTTCGCCTGCGCTCAGGCGTTGGCGCAACACCGTCCGTCCTGAGCGCCAGAACAACCAGTGTCGCCGTAGTGTCGCCGTAGCGTCGAATCGCTATAATGCGCGCTCTGTTGGCACTGACCAACCATGCGCCCGATAACTCGGGTAGTCCGCAAAGGGTCCAATCTTCCCGATGCGAATCACTGACAAACGAAACCTGATGACCACTGTACGAGTAAAAGAAAACGAACCTTTTGACGTTGCACTGCGCCGCTTCAAGCGCACCATCGAAAAGCTGGGCCTGCTGACCGAATTGCGGGCCCGCGAGTTTTACGAAAAACCCACCGCCGAACGCAAGCGTAAGAAGGCCGCTGCAGTGAAGCGCCATTACAAGCGTGTGCGCAGCATGCAATTGCCGAAGAAGCTGTTCTAGGGCAGCCCTGTTTCGGCATGGCCCCGGCAGGGCCAGCCCCGAGCCCGCCGGACCTGGTTCAGGCGGGCTTTCTTCTGAAGATCGCGCATTGACGGCGACACCGAACCGGCAGGAAAAGAAATGACCCTCAAGGATCAGATCACCGAAGACATGAAAACCGCGATGCGTGCGCGAGACGCGGAGCGGCTCGGCGCCATTCGACTGTTGTTGGCGGCGTGCAAGCAAAGGGAAGTCGACGAGCGGATCGTGCTGGACGATGCAGCCGTGATCGCCATCGTCGACAAGCTAATCAAGCAGCGCAAGGACTCGATCACCGCCTTCGAGCAGGCACAACGCCAGGATCTCGCCGACAAGGAAGCGGCCGAGATCAAAGTCTTGCAGGCCTACCTGCCAGCGCGCCTAAGTGCCGACGAGGTGGCCGGGGAAATCAAGGCCATCGTCACGGCGCTGTCAGCCGAACTGGGCCGCCCTCTGACCGGCACCGACATGGGGCGCGTCATGGGAGCCGCCAAGGCCAAACTGGCCGGCAAAGCCGAAATGGGTCAAGTCAGCGCGGCTGTGAAGGCCGCCCTCGCTGGTTAGCACCTCGAGCAAGACGGGTCGCGGAATTCGCGTCAGACGGTCCGAGGATTCGCGTAGGGCGGACCGTGCGGCTTTCGTTCTCCTAATAGCGGTGAGTTTCGCGTAAGGCGGATGGTGGAACTTGCGTGAGGTGACCGGCGAACGCTTCGCGCAAGGTGGATGGTAGTGCTTGCCTGAGGTGACCGGCCAACGTTTCGCGTAAGGTGAATGGTGGTGCTTGCGTAAGGTGACCGGCCAACGTTTCGCGTAAGGTGAATGGTGGTGCTTGCGTAAGGTGACCGGCCAACGTTTCGCGTAAGGTGGATGGTGGAACTTGCGTTCTCCGGCTCACGCTCGCGGGCGACCTTGGCGGGTCTTCCGCCATGGTTGGCGCGAACAATCTGGTTGGCATTCGGCAGGCTTCACAGCCGCGAATGGAGCCTGCGCCCGCAAGCCCGCACCATCCACCGTCAGTGACTTGGTCGGCAGGCGACGGATTTCGTTCCACATACCGATCGGTCACCCGAGGTCGGTGGTTCGCGGTATCCGGGCGCCGGCTCCATTCGCGGCGTGGACCAAGGCGGCGAGCCAACCAAAGTGTTCGCGCCCACCAAGCTCAAGTACCAGCCAAAGTGGCCCGCGAGCGTGAGCCGAAGAACGGATATCCGGACCACCGGCCCTGCCAACCAAGCAGCGAGCGTCAACTACAGAACGGATATCCGGGCCACCGGCCCAGCCAACCAAGCAACGCCATCAAGCCCACGAGTGGAGAAGCGGACTACGAACCGGCGACTTGCATCCGATTCACCAGGATCGAGCCGACTGTCTTGGCGCCCTGGTTGTAGGCATCGGCGCCAACCGCTTCGATGCCGAGAAACATGTCCTTCAGGTTGCCGGCGATGGTGATCTCATGCACCGGGTACGCGATGCGGCCGTTCTCCACCCAGAAGCCGCTGGCGCCACGTGAATAGTCGCCTGTCACGGAGTTCACGCCCTGCCCCATCAGCTCGATGACGAACAGGCCGGTACCCAGCTTGCGCAACATCGCGTCCAAATCATCATCTGGTCGTGTCAAACGCGAGGTTAGTTCGAGGTTGTGTGAGCCGCCCGCGTTGCCGGTCGTTCTCATGCCCAGTTTGCGCGCTGAATAGGTGCTTAGAAAGTAGCCCTGCACTTCCCCGGCGGACAGCACCTTGCGCGGCCTCGTCACAACGCCTTCGTCGTCGAAGGGCGAACTGCCCTTGCCGCGCGGAACAAACGGGTCCTCTGAAAGATCCAGGTGCGCGGCAAACACCTGCTTGCCCAGGGAGTCCATGAGGAAACTGCTTTTTCGGTACAGCGCGCCCCCACTGACGGCCTGAACAAAGGCGCCAAGCAGACCAGCCGCCAAAGGCGCCTCAAAGAGCGCCGGGCACTGGCGTGTGCTGATCTTGCGTGAGCGCAGCCGGCTCAGGGTGCGCTCAGCCGCATAGCGCCCAACGGCCTCCGGCGTCGCCAGTTCAGATGAGGCGCGCATCGAGCTGTACCAGGAATCGCACTGCATTTCGCCATTGCGCCCCGGCAGCGAGGCGATCGGCGCCACCGAAATCGAATGCCTCGAACTTGCGTAACCACCGCGAAACCCTGCCGTGTGGGCGCTGAAAAAATGGCTTTGCTGCAACGACACCCCGGCGCCTTCGCTGTTCGTGATGCGTTTGCTGGTCTGCAAGGCGGCGGCCTCGCAGCGCAGCGCCAGGCTGGCGGCCTGATCGCTGCTCAGGTCCCAGGGGTGAAACAGGTCCAGATCGGGATGGTCCCGCGCGATGTCCTGGGCATCGGGCAATCCGGCCATCGGATCCTCCGCTGTGAAGCGCGCGATGTCGAAGGCCGCCTGAACGGTTTGACGCACTGCATCGGTTGAAAAATCCGAGGTGCTGGCATTGCCGCGCCGCATGCCGACATGGACCGTCACGCCGAGCGATTTATCTCGATTGCGCTCGACGTTCTCCAACTCCAGCTTGCGCACCGAGACATTGAGACCGCAGCCCTCGGACGCCTCGGCCGCAGCGTCGCTGGCCCCGATTGCCTTGGCATGATTGAGCGCCAGGTCCACCAGCTCCTCAAAGTAGTCGCGGCTGTAGAAAAAAACGCTGTCGGACGGCGTGCTTCGGGCTGAGACTGGCTTCTTGCGTGATTGATTCATGGCGGCGGCTATGATACTTGCCGCTGCGCCGGAGCTCTTGCTTCGCACTTGTCTTGACCTTTTATCAGCTCACCCAGGCGATGTCACGCAAACCCCAAAAGGGCTATTTTGTTCAAGGCCAGTTCGTCGCCGAAGGCAGCGAACTTGACCTGGAAATGCAGCGCCAATTCAAAGGCGACAAACCGAGCCGCTCAGATCTGAAGCGCGAAAGCACGGAGCTGCAGTTGCTCGGAACACAGTTGCTTGAACTTGGCGCGACCGCGCGAGAGCAACTCGCGCTGGGCGAAAAACTCGAAGACGCGCTGGCGGCGGCGCAGAACATCACGACTTTTGAAGGCCGGCGCCGGCAAATGCAGTTTGTCGGCAAGTTGATGCGCGGACTCGACGCAACCAGCCTGCTGCAGATTCGCGCGGCCTTGCAGGAGCAGCACCAGGGGTCGGCGCAACAAACGGCACAGTTGCATGCGGCGCAGCGCTGGCGCGACGAGCTGATTCGCGACGATGCGGGTTTGCAGCGCTGGCTGGACCTCCATCCTCAGACCGACATCCAGCAACTGCGAATGTTGATCCGGCAGGCGCGAAAGGACGAAGCGACGCTGGGCAAGATCCTGCCGGGAGAAGCGGCTCGGCATGGGCGTGCCTACCGCGAGATGTTCCAGATGATCCGGCAGGAAATGAGCGCTTCGGACGCCGCGCAGGAGTCGGCCCTGCAGCCGACGAACAAAGCGCCTTCCCTCACATGAAGCGGGCAGCGAAAGCATGAGCACAGCATCAGACCCCGTCACCATTGGCATCGTTTCGATCAGCGACCGCGCTTCGGCGGGTGTCTACGCCGACCAGGGCCTGCCGGCGCTGCAGCACTGGCTCACGCGCGCCTTGAAGAATCCGATCACCTTCATGCCGCGCTTGATTCCTGATGAGAAGGAGCGCATCAGCGCCACCCTGATCGAGCTGATTGACGCCGGCTGTTCGCTGGTGCTGACCACCGGTGGCACCGGGCCGGCGCCGCGCGACGTGACGCCTGAGGCAACGCTCGCCATCGCCGAGCGGGAAATGCCAGGCTTTGGCGAGCAGATGCGCCAGATCAGCCTGAAGTTCGTTCCGACGGCAATTCTGTCGCGCCAATGCGCGGTGATCCGTGGCAGGAGCCTGATCATCAACCTGCCCGGGCAGCCCAAGTCAATCCAGGAGACTTTGGAAGGACTGCCCAACCCTGGCAGCGGCGCCGCGCTGCCAGGCATCTTCGCAGCGGTGCCCTATTGCATCGACCTCATCGGCGGGCCTTACCTGGAAACGAACGACGAGGTGTGCAAGGCGTTTCGCCCGAAGGGCGCGATTCGCCCGCCACGGGCGATGGTGTTGCTGTAACTGGCCGCACCCACCGTCTCGCTGGTGCGGTTGCCGCTCAGTCTGGTCGTAGCCGTAGCTGTAGCTGTAAGGGGTGCCGGCCACATTGGCGCCGATCAGCCGGTCCCTGGCGTCGTAGCTGAAGCTTTGGTTGTAGGCGGTCTGGGAGCCTGCGCTGTTGGCGTGGGTGTAGGCCGTGATGTTGCC
>JBCKPE010000101.1:0-7095 GCA_038901875.1 Burkholderiaceae bacterium | reverse complement strand
AGTTGAACGCTTTGGCGGCGTGAACGAAATATGTGAACAGCTGAATGCCACCAAGGCTGCCATGATTCTCCTCTGCCAAGCCGGGTTGGAAGTGTTCTTGAAATTAATGACGGCTGTTCGAACAACGCTGAGACCTTGTCACGTCGATGTCAAAAGAGTGTTCGGGTAACGCTGGAACTTGCCCGCTAAGCCATGAAGACCGCGATGAAGGCCAGCAGGAACATCAATAGACCGCCCATTACCGGCAACACCAGGGGCATCAGGGGAACGATGTCCTCGATCGGATCGCGGGGTGTCGGTTCTGACGGCTCGGCAGGTTGTGGCATGGCAGGGCTTCCAGGGAGGGGGCGAGTGCGCCCATTTTGCCGGGATGCCCGGTCGCCCCAGCGGTTGCAGCAGCGGCTACAGCAGCGCGTAGGTGCTGCTGCTGCGGCACACGCTGCTGCCGTCAGAGGCGCCGCGAATGTCGATTTCACCGAAAGCCAGCGACTTTCCTGCGCGCAGCACCCGCGCCTCAACCAGCGCATCCTGCCCGGACAGGGGTTTGAGAAAACTGCTGCTCAACTGTACCGTGGTGCAGGGTCTGAACTCGCCAAAATGCTGGCACAGGGCGAGCACCATCGCGGTATCGGCCGCCGCCATCATGGCCTGGCCGCACAACATGCCGCCGGTCCGGGACAGTTGCTCGTTCTGCGCCAGTCTGAGCGTGACACTGCCGGTGTCAAACGATTCGACACGCAGTCCAAGGGCCTGCACCCAGGGCGCAAAGAGTTGCTCGATGGCCGACTGAAGCTGTTCGCTGTTCATCGGGGAATTATCGGTTCTGCCGCCTCTACATCTGTTCCCATGGCAGGCCATCGAAGCGCCAGCCGCTGAGCGTGGAGCGATGGAAATGGTTATCAAGCTCACCTTCGAACCCGTGCACCACGTTCACCACGTCGCTGAACCCGGCCTGTTCCAGTGCGCGCCCCGCGGCGACCGTGCGCACTCCACTGCGGCAAATCAGCACCACCGGCCGGTTCAGACGGCCGGCCTCTTGCCGTACCGCCTCGACGAACTTTTCCGGTTCGGGCGACAGGCTTGGATACTCGTACCAGGGAATCATGTGCACGCCGGGCGGACGGCCCACGTAGAGCGCCTCGATTTCCATGCGCACATCGACAAACAGCGCGTCGGGATCGCTTTGCAGCAGCGCCCAGGCTTGCCTAGGTTGAAGACTTCTCATGTTTCCATTGTCGTGCAAGGCCCGGCCAGTCAGGCCCTGGCGCCGGCGCAAGGCACCACTCCAGACCTGCCTTCCGGGGCGCAGCCCGCGCGCTTCCGCTGCTTTCTACAATGAGACGATGAAACAACCGGCCTATACCCGTGCCACCCAGTTGCCGCAACTGCTGAGCCAGCGCATCCTGATGCTGGACGGCGCGATGGGCACCATGATTCAGCGCCTGCGACTGGGCGAGGCCGATTACCGCGGTACGCGTTTTGCCGGTTTCCACAAGGATCTGAAGGGCAACAACGAACTGCTGTCCCTGACCCGGCCCGAGGTGATTCGTGACATCCACGAGGGCTACCTGGCGGCCGGTGCGGATCTGATTGAAACCAACACCTTTGGCGCCACCAGCATTGCCCAGTCCGACTACGACATGGCGCCGCTGGTGGCCGAGATGAATCTGGAAAGCGCTCGCATCGCACGCGCCGTCTGCGACAAATACGACACCCCGGCGCGACCCCGCTTCGTCGTCGGCGCCCTCGGCCCAACACCCAGGACCGCCAGCATCAGCCCCGACGTGAACGACCCCGGCGCCCGCAATGTCAGTTTCGAGGAGTTGCGTCTGAGCTATGCCGAGCAGGTGCGCGCACTAGTGCAGGGAGGTTGCGACCTGCTGTTGGTGGAGACGGTGTTTGACACACTGAACGCCAAGGCTGCCCTGTTTGCAATCGACGAGTTTTTTGAGTCCTCCGGCGAGCGCCTGCCGCTGATTGTCAGCGGCACGGTCACGGACGCCTCGGGCCGCATCCTGAGTGGGCAGACCGTGACCGCCTTCTGGTACAGCATCCGCCATGCGCAGCCGCTGGCGGTTGGCCTGAATTGCGCGCTCGGCGCGGCGTTGATGAGGCCCTATCTGCAGGAGCTCAGCCGGGCTGCACCCGATACCTTCATCAGCTGTTACCCGAATGCCGGGTTGCCGAATCCGATGAGCGAAACCGGCTTTGACGAAACGCCCGAAGTGACCTCGCGCCTGCTGCGCGAGTTTGCCGAGGAAGGGCTGGTCAATATCGTCGGCGGTTGTTGCGGCACCACGCCAGAGCATATTCGCGCCATCCATGATGCGGTCACGCCGCTGGCGGCACGAACGCGCCGCGGCTGGGCGGCTTATCAGGACGCGCTGGCCGCCTGAAAAACTAGCCGCCCATCAGCTTGTTGATTTCTTCCTGCATGACCTGGGCCAGGCGGGCGTACAGCTTGAGTTTGTGCGCGCTGTCGCGCAAGCGCTTGGCCATGTACAGGGAGACCGCCAGCAGCAGCTTGGCGCCGGTCCGTGGCTGATCGTCGATCAGGCGGGTCAGCCCGGCGCGAGTCAGCAGGACACAGCGCAGATCCGATACGGCCGTGCAGGTGGCTGACCTTGCGCCGCCGTCGATCAGGCCGAGCTCGCCAATCAGGCTGCCCGGCCCCAGCACATTCACCGTGGTCGGCGTGACGCGGCTGACGACGATCGATTCGACGGTGACATCGCCTTCGAGCACCAGCAGCACGAAGTCGGCGCTTTTGGTGTCCCCCTCGCGCATGAAAACATCGCCCTCGACGAAGTCGATCTGGCGCATGTAGGCGACCACCAGCGCCGCCTCCTCCTCGCTCAACTGCATCAGGGCCGAAGGCGCGCGCAGCAGCGCAATGGCCAGCTCGGTGGTGTCCGGATCGTTCAGCGGCTGCAGCTTGCTGTCTGTGAACATGGGTTCGCTACCCGTTTCGTCCTTCTTGCCGAGCATGGTTTCCGTTGGAGAGGAAAGTTGCGCGACGCGTCGCAATTAGAATGATGGTAACCCAAGGAGCGTTGCAGCGCGGACGGTTTCGCCGGACGCGCCAGGCTTGGGAACCGACTCTGCTCTGCAACGGCGCTCACCTGAACATCTTGCGACCAGGTGAGTTTCATGCCCCAGAAAGACATCGCGCCCATGCTGCTTGCCGGACTTGAGCCGGCGCGCATTGGCGCCGGATCCCTGTTCGCCAACATCGGCGAGCGGACCAACGTCACCGGGTCCCGCGCCTTTGCCCGGATGATCCTGAATGGCGAGTACGAGCAGGCGCTGAGCGTGGCGCGCCAGCAGGTCCAGAGCGGGGCCCAGATGATCGACGTCAACATGGACGAAGCCATGCTCGACAGCAAGGCGGCGATGGTGCGCTTTCTGTGCCTGATCGCCAGCGAGCCCGAGATCGCCTCGGTGCCGGTGATGATCGATTCGTCCAAATGGGAGGTGATCGAAGCCGGGCTGCGCTGCGTGCAAGGCAAGGCGGTGGTCAATTCGATCTCCATGAAGGAGGGCGTCGAGCCGTTCAAGCGCCAGGCGCGGCTGCTGCGGCGCTATGGCGCGGCAGCGGTGGTGATGGCGTTCGACGAGCAGGGCCAGGCCGACACCTTCGCGCGCAAGATTGGAATTTGCGAGCGGGCCTACCGCGTGCTGGTCGACGAGGTCGGTTTTCCGGCCGAGGACATCATCTTCGACCCGAACATCTTTGCGATTGCCACCGGCATCGAGGAGCACAACAACTACGCGGTCGATTTCATCGAGGCCACGCGCTGGATCAAGCAGCATCTTCCCGGCGCCAAGGTGTCGGGCGGCGTCTCCAACGTCAGCTTCAGTTTCCGCGGCAACGACCCGGTGCGCGAAGCCATTCAGACGGTGTTCCTGTACCACGCGGTCCGTGCCGGAATGGATATGGGAATCGTCAACGCCGGCATGCTCGGCGTCTATGACGAGATCGAACCGACGCTGCGCGAGCGGGTCGAGGATGTGGTGCTCAATCGCCGTCCCGACGCCGGTGAGCGGCTGGTGGAAATTGCCGACACGGCGCGCAGCGCCTCGCGCGAAGCCGATTCGCGGCTGGATTGGCGCGGCACGGCGACCGCGCCGACGCCGGTCGGTGAACGGCTGAGTCACGCCCTGGTGCGCGGCGTTAACGACTTCATCACGCAGGACACCGAAGAAGCCTACCAGGCCATTCTGGCCAGTGGTGGGCGCGCCCTGCAGGTTATCGAAGGCCCGTTGATGGACGGCATGAACATCGTCGGCGACCTGTTCGGCCAGGGCAAGATGTTCCTGCCGCAGGTGGTGAAGTCGGCGCGCGTGATGAAGCAGGCGGTGGCGCACCTGATTCCCTACATCGAGGAGGAGAAACGCCGGCTCAGTGCGACCGGCGTCGAGGTCAGGGCCAAGGGCAAGATCGTCATCGCCACGGTGAAGGGCGACGTGCACGACATTGGCAAGAACATCGTCACCGTGGTGCTTCAATGCAACAATTTCGACGTCATCAACATGGGGGTGATGGTGCCCTGCCACGAGATCCTGGCGCGCGCTAAGGCCGAGGGCGCCGACATCGTGGGCTTGAGCGGACTGATCACGCCGAGCCTGGAGGAAATGCAGCATGTGGCGGCGGAGATGCAGAAGGATGACTATTTCCGCCTGCGCAAGATTCCGCTGCTGATTGGCGGCGCGACGACGTCGCGCGTGCATACCGCGGTGAAGATCGCCCCGCACTATGAGGGCCCGGTGGTCTATGTGCCCGATGCTTCGCGCAGCGTCAATGTGGCACAGGGACTGACCAGCGAACAGGCCGCCAGGTACATCGCCGAGGTTGAGGCCGATTACGTCAAGGTACGGGCACAGCATGCGGGCAAGAAGCAAGCGCCTCTTTGCACCCTGGCCCAGGCCCGCGCCAACAAGACCCGTATCGACTGGTCGGGCTACCAGCCGCCCAGACCCAGATTCATCGGCCGGCGCGTGTTGAAAAACGTTGACCTGGCAGAGGTGGCCCGCTACATCGACTGGAGCCCGTTCTTCCAGACCTGGGACCTGGCCGGTCGGTTTCCGGCGATCCTGAAGGACGAGGTGGTAGGGGCCGAGGCGGTGCGGGTCTATGACGACGCCCAGCGCATGTTGAAGCGCTTGATAGAAGGGCGCTGGCTAAGCGCCAACGGTGTCGTCGGCCTGTACCCGGCGCATGCAGTGAACCATGACGACATCGAACTCTACGCCGACGACGCGCGTCAGCGGGTTGTGCTGACCTGGCATGGCCTGCGCCAGCAGACCGAAAAGCCCGTTCATCTGGGCCCCGATGGGCAAGCCCTGCCGCGCCCGAACCGTTGCCTGGCCGATTTCGTCGCGCCGCGCGCCGAAGGGGACGTTGCAGCCAGCGGTAAGCCGGACTATGTGGGCGTATTTGCGGTGACGGCCGGCCTTGGCATCGAGCGCAAGGAGAAGGACTTCCTGGACGACCATGATGACTATTCGGCCATCATGCTCAAGGCCCTGGCGGACCGGCTGGTTGAAGCCTTTGCCGAGTACCTGCATCACAGGGTCAGGACCGACTGGTTGGGCTACGCGCCCGGCGAGGCGCTAAGCCACGAGGAGATGCTTGCCGAGAAGTACGCCGGAATCCGGCCTGCACCGGGCTACCCGGCCTGCCCTGAGCACAGCGTTAAGAGGGACCTGTTTTCCTTGCTTGGCTGCGAGGAGATCGGCATGCGCCTCACGGAAAACCTGGCAATGAGCCCGGCGGCAAGCATCTGCGGCTTCTACCTGAGTCACCCGCAGAGCGCTTACTTCAACGTCGGCAGGATCGGCCCTGACCAACTGCGCGACCTTGCCCTGCGGCGCGGCATCGGGCAGGCTGAAATCGAGCGGATGCTGGCCAGCAACCTCTAAAGATGCGCCGCATGACTCGCGTCGTGCGCGGCGCAGCGTTGCTGGGCGATCTGCGAGGTTGCCGTTTACGCGCCGTTACAAAGTCGTACGCAATCCTTGCATGGTTCCGTTAACCATCGCCGCACCGGAGGCGTTACAAGTCTTAGGATCGATGCATGGGCTCTGCCGGAGCTCGCCGATTCCGTTTGAAAGGAAATTGCATCATGAATGCCACGATGGACCAGACACAAAACAGCACGGGCCAAACCAGACTGATGTGGGGCGCCATGGCGTTTCTCGGCGTCATCGTGGTGGCCATGGGGGCGACCCTGGTGCAGATACAGGGCCAAAGTCAATACCGCGAGCCCACCGCGTCGGCGCCCACGTCCAAGCCAGAGAAGAATCCGGTCGCTGTCATGACGGAGGCGCCGCTGCCCGCCAGCACTGCACCGGCTCAGTCGACGCCAACTATCGTCATCAACAACCACATGACCCCGGAGAAGGCGGCGACGGCAGCGCGCAGCGTCCCGGCGGCCACGGTCAACGAGTCCAGGGTCGTTGCCAAGCGCAGCGAAACGCCGGCCCAAGCAGTTCAGGTCATCGCTGCGCCGGCGCCCGTGCCGGCAACTGCGCCGGCAGCGCTGCCGCAGGTGGCGCAACAGGCTCCGGTGCCAACGGCGCCTGCCGGTCCGGTTGTCTATTCGGGCTATCCGCCGCAGACCTCCGGCGCGCCGGTTGCCACGTTGCCGCCCACGACCCAGCCGTCAGTGTTTCAGTCACGCCCGCAGGTTGCGTGCCTTGGCTGTGGCACGGTTGAGTCGGTGACAGCGATCCAGCGCAGCGCGCAGACCGGTGGCACAGGCGCCATTGCCGGCGGCGTGCTGGGGGCAGTCGTTGGCAACCAGATTGGCAAAGGCAGCGGCCGCACCATCGGCACGATTCTTGGCGCCATCGGCGGTGGCTTCGCCGGCAATGCCATCGAAAAGCAGATGAAGAAAGAGACGGTCTACCAGGTTCGCGTGCGCATGGACGATGGTTCCCTGCGTACCGTCGAGCAGGCCAGCGCGCCGGCCATTGGTTCACGCATCACGCTCGATGGCAGCGAATCTCGCATGTCGCAGGCGGGCCCGGGTTCAAGCGAGACGCCCGCAAGCAGCGTCGTGCTGGGTGGCGATCGGACCTAGCAGACTGCTA
>JBCKPE010000100.1:0-7153 GCA_038901875.1 Burkholderiaceae bacterium | reverse complement strand
GCGCTTCTTCACGAACTGCGGCAACGAGATCGTCGCCGATATCGCCTTCTGCGATAACTGCGGCACCCCGATCAAGATTGTGATAGTCGAAGAGTCAACTGAGACTTCACAACCGGAGATTCAGTACTCCGGCGGCCGTCGTCCAACCGCTGTCTTTGCGTTCGGAGTGCCGGTTGCGGTGGTTCTTCTGACCATTCTGGCAGGGCTGGCCTTGCCCAACACTGCTTACGGTCGTTGGGTGCACGCCTTCGGCATCGGAGTCCTGCTTGTGCTCGCTGCTCCTCTTGCCTTCGGGTGGGTCATCTTGTTCTTCCGTCCGCCTACCGCCATGACATGGGGGTCGAGCTTCGACGGATGGGTCGCGGCGAGAGCAGATGCGGTTTCAGCCGATGAGGGAAAACTCAATGCATGGGTTCGCCGGCCGTTTTATGGGGCGCTCTGTCAAATCGGGCAATGGACCGGCCGGATTGCAGATGACTACACACGACTCGCGGCCAAGTTCGCTTCGCTGCTCTACTTCCTACTGTTCGCGGCACTGGTTGCATCTGCCGCAGTGCTTGCCGTTCTTTGGGTCGTTGGCCTAGTGATCGCCCTCTTCATTTGCTATTGGGGGCTTCGATTCTTGCTTCCCTATTGGGGATACGACGTTCCGCGCTTTTCACGTCCCAGGAGGGAGGAAAGCGACGCGTCAGACATCAGGCTGTCGGCCGCCGGAGCAAGAGGGGGACGCCTCATGGATACGACTGGTTTGATCGACAGACAGGTCGGGCGCACGGATGCAGACGGTCGCATCTTCGACACCACGGGTCTTCTGGACAAGCAGACACATCGGGTAGATGACGAAGGAAGGCTCTTTGACACGACCGGTCTTCTGAACAAGGAGATCGGCAGAATCGCCCGCAACTGAGTTGGCAAATGGGATGTTGAAGTAGATACTGGAACCTAGGAGTTTGGGAGTTTTTTAGCGATGAGACTTGGACGGTGGAGCTTTATTCCTTGAATCGCGAATGGGGGATCGACACGTGATAAAGCTGAAAAAGGACGTCATAAATGGCGATAAGCGCTCGCGTTTATCGTCGTGCAAATGCGGATGTCCAGGATTCCCAAGATGCCAAAGTTAGAAGGCTCCATCTTGACGGATGGAAAAATGGCCACCACACTTCGATCATGAAATACTACCTACAAGGCTTGGCCGGTTTGCTGTTGCTCACGGCGGCGGCAGCTCAGTGGGTCCAGGCGCAGAGCGACGCCATTACGGTGAAGCGGCCGGCCGAACTGCGCGAAGCGCCCTCTGATGGTTCACGCAGCCTGGCCGCGCTGGCCGCGCAAGCCCAGGTCACGCGCTTGGCAGGCCGCCAGGGACCGTGGATTGAGGTTCGCTCGGCGCAGGGCGTGAGCGGCTGGATTCACATGTTCGACGTCGGTGCCGCGGCGGCGCCGGCCCCAAGCGGCAACGTCGCCACCGGCGCGCTGCGCGGATTGACCAGCCTTCTGGGCGGCAGGACTCGCGCTCCCGCGGCAACCGGCGCCACCGCCACCATCGGCATTCGCGGCCTCGGCGCCGAGGACATCGCCAACGCCCAACCCAACTTGAACGCGCTGAGCCAGGTCGAGGCGATGCGGCAGGACGCGGCGCAGGGCCGCCAGTTTGGCGCCGACGCTGCTCTTACTCCGCAAACCGTGGCCGCCCTGCCGGTGCCCGCGCTGCCGGCCAAGGCGCCCGGCGACCAGGGCGATACAGGGAGCAAACGATGAGCCGGTCCAACAGAATGCCACTCCGTTCAGCGGCGCGCTGGATGACCAGCGCTGCAATGGTTGTTGGCGCCACGTTGTTGCTGACCCCCCCGGCCGCGCCGCAGAACCTGAACCTGCTGCAGCAACTCCTGCGGCCGGCCCAGCCCGCGCCAGCCGGCGCGCTGACCGGGGGCAACAAGGCGGCCAATGTCGGGACCGGGATCGATCTGGTGGGCCTGCTGATGCAGGCCACCGACCAGATCGACGAGCCCAAGGAGATCGAGATCGGCCGGCAACTCGCCGCCGTGCTGCTTGGCAGCAAGCCCCTGCATCCCGACATGGTGTTGCAGCGCTATGTGAACCAGCTCGGACGCTGGATCAGCCTGCAGTCGTCGCGACCAAACCTGCCGTGGACCTTCGCGGTGCTGGACGATTCGGGGTTCAATGCCTTCGCCGCGCCCGGCGGCTACGTGCTCGTGACCAAGGGCCTGATCGACCGCATGGCCGATGAATCGGAACTGGCCGGCGTCCTGGCGCATGAAATCACCCATGTGCTGCAACGCCACCACCTCGCCGCGCTGCGCAAGAACGCGCGCGCCGGCATCGTAGGCCAGGTGATCGCCTCGCAACTCAGCAAGGAAGTCGGCGGCGCGCTGTCCTCGCAGCTGCTGAGCCTGGGGCGCAATCTGTATTCCAAGGGCCTGGACCAGGCGGATGAATTCGAGTCCGATCGCCTTGGCGTAGCGCTGGCGGCGAGCGCCGGTTTCGATCCCTATGGATTGGTCGCGGTGCTTCACCAGTTGCGCACGGCGACACCGGACAACCCGGTTTTCACGCTCACCATCAGCACCCACCCGGCGGCGCAGCTGCGCATGGACCAGGTGGAACAGGCGATGGGCAACCGGCTGGACGCCCTGAGCGGGAAACCGGCCGTGACGGTAGCGCAGCGGCTTGAGCGAGTGGCCGCGACGCTGCCGCCCCAAAGCGGAGTGGCAAGCCCCACACCCGCCGGCGCGCCCACGGCGGCGCCTGCAGCCCAGGCCCTCGCTGCCTTACCGCCAGCGCTGGCCAATGCGAAAGCGAGTGCTTTCGTCGCAGGCGATGTGCTGGTGCCCAAGGTCGCCGGCGTCAAGGCCTATCGGGACGCCAACGAAGCGCGGGAACTGACGACATTGGCAAAGACCGATGAAGTGGTGTTCGAGGGTGCGGAGAATGGCGGCTTCATGAAGGTTGTGACCCCGAAGGGAAGCGGCTGGGTCAAGGCCATCATGTTGCGCAAGCCGTAACCGTACCAGAAGGGGCAGCGCGGGTTCGCCTCATCCCGCTGTTTCACACGCGGGACACAGGCCGCCGGGCGAGCACGGCAGAATCGGGGGTCTTTTTCGCACCCGAACCCACCATGCCCCTCGTCACTTTCATCGAGCACAACGGCCGCCGCCACGAGGTCGAGGCCATGGTTGATCTGTCGTTGATGCGCGCTGCGGTGGACAACGATGTCCCCGGCATCGATGCCGACTGCGGCGGCCTATGCGCCTGCGCCACCTGCCATGTGTATGTGCAGGAGCCCTGGCTGGAGCAACTGAGCAGCCCCGGCGCGATGGAGCAGGAGATGCTGGGCTTCACCGCCGAGCAGAAACCCAACTCGCGCCTGGCCTGCCGGATCGTCATCTCCGAGGAGCTGGACGGCCTGGTGGTCAGCATGCCCGACGGCCAGCATTGAATTCAGCGCCGATCGGGCCGCACACACCAGGAACCATTCCGCCATGACCGTATCCGCCGCAGCGATGAAAAGCGACGAGGAGGCACGCGCCGAAGCCTTTTCCATGCCGCTGGACCAGATCGATGTGAGCAAGCCGCGCTTGTTCCAGGAAGACACCATCGGCCACTACTTCGAGCGCCTGCGTCGCGACGATCCGGTGCACTACACCGTGAACGATTTCTATGGCGGCTTCTGGTCCGTGACCAAGTACAAGGACATCATGCAGGTGGACACCAACCACGGCATCTATTCGTCGGACTGGACGCACGGCGGCATCTCGCTATTCGACGCGCCAATGGAAGACCGGCTCCAGATGTTCATCGCGATGGACCCGCCCAAGCACGACGAGCAGCGCAAGGCGGTCAGCCTGATCGTCGCGCCGGGCAACCTGGCGTCGATGGCCGGCCTGATCCGCGAGCGCACCTGCGAGGTGCTGGATAGCCTGCCGCGAAATGAGACCTTCAACTGGGTGGATCGGGTTTCCATCGAGCTCACCACGCGCATGCTCGCCACCCTGTTCGACTTTCCGTTCGAGGACCGGCGCCTGCTGACCTGGTGGTCGGATGTGGCCACCTCGGTGCCGGCGGTGGACGGCCTGGTGTCGACCCCGGAAGCGCGGCTGGAGGAACTGGGCAAGTGCCTGACCTATTTCACCAGGCTCTGGAACGAGCGGGTCAACGCGCCGCCGCGCGGCGACCTGGTGTCGATGCTGGCGCACGCTCCGGCCACGCGCAACATGGGGCCGAAGGAGTACCTGGGCAACGTGATCCTGCTGATCGTCGGCGGCAACGACACCACGCGCAATTCGATGAGCGGCGGCCTGTATGCGCTGCACCAGTTTCCGGAGCAGTTCGCCAAGCTGCGCGCCAATCCGGCGCTGGTCGAGTCCATGGTGCCGGAAATCATCCGCTGGCAAACGCCGCTGCCGCACATGCGGCGCACCGCGCTGGTGGACACCGAACTGGGCGGCAAGCAAATAAGGAAGGGCGACAAGGTGGTGATGTGGTACCTGTCGGGCAACCGCGATGAAGAGGCGATAGAGAACGCCAACCAGTTCATCATCGACCGGGCCCGGCCGCGCCAGCATCTGTCGTTTGGCTTTGGCATCCACCGCTGCGTCGGCAATCGCCTGGCCGAGCTGCAATTGAAGATCCTGTGGGAGGAAATCCTCAAGCGCTTCCCGGTCATCGAGGTGCTCGGTGCGCCCAAGCGCACCCTGTCCAACTTCGTGCGAGGCATCACCGAGCTGCCGGTGCGCATCCCCGGCTGATGCCCAACTCCTCCGTGCCACCGCGGGCGCTGGTGCTGCGCTGCCAGGAACACAAGCGGCGCAATGTGCTGGAGCACCTGCCCGAGTCGCTGCAAGCCAGCGTCGCCCGGGCCTTGCGCGACGCCTGGAGCAGCGAGGACGTAGAGTTGGCGCGCAAGCAACTGCAGCGCCTGGTGGCGTCGTTGCAGGCCCAGCACCCCGGCGCCGCGGCCAGCCTGCGCGAAGGATTGGACGAAACGCTGACGGTGCAGGGCCTGGGCATCACGGAGGCGCTGTACCGCACGCTGCGCACGACCAACCCGATCAAGAACTTGAACGGCTCGGTTGCGCACTACACGCGCAACGTCAAACGCTGGCAGGATGGTCAGATGACGCTGCGCTGGGTGGCAAGTGCCTTGAGCGATGCCAGCGGGCGCTTCAGAAAGCTGCGTGGGCATCGGCCCGAGGCCGAGCTTGCGAGTTTTGAGTTTCGCGCCATCCGCCCGCTGTTTGCCGGCAGGCCGTTCCAGCTTTGCGCCGAGCCGCAGGAGGACGGCCAGAGGATTCACCTTTGGGCCAGGGACCAGGCGGGCGCTCTGGCGATGGACGCAACGGCGGTCCTGCGCGTGAAGTGAGTTCAGTGGCGAGCCTGCGGCGGCGTCTCTTGAGCGATGTCAGGGTCAGCCCGGCGCTGCGCCGCGACGATGGGCGCCAACAGCGGCAGCGCTAATCGCGACGGCAGCGATCACGAGGGGTAAGGCGAGCCATCGGCGGCGCGGAGATCGCTACTCAGGACCCAGCCCCACGATTGCATCCAACTGCTGTGAAGTTTCAGTTGACCCTGCGGAGATGCTGACATCGCTAATTGGGGTACCGCAGTGATCGCAGAATGCTGTATCGGCGACGATTTCGTTGCCGCAATTGGTGCAGAAGCGCTTCATGTTCATGCCCCTCTCCGTTGCCGTTCCCCGAAAACTATTCAGTGGCGCCGAGTGTCCTTCAGGCAGCCACGCCGATGGCGACGACGGTCGGCAGGCAGGCCGGGGTTTGCGCGGCTGCTCCAATTCCGTCCAGGGCGCACGGCATTTTCCTCGCGATCGGCGTCATCGAACGTGAAGGCGGCACCCAGAAGTGGTCCCGCAAATCTGACCGAGGAAGTCGCTTTGCAATACTAGTTCGCCTGCTTTCAGAGTACCTAATACCGGAGGCTGCACTCCCCATCCCTGAATGTCCAGCTTCAGACGTCCGTCGCTCAGCAAAAGCCATTTCCCGTTAGCCGGGAAGGGGGCCATTGCTCCTGTCTGCGCCTTCATAACGAGCGTGTTGTCCTCAAAGAACTCAATTTCGAGGTTCGAGCCTTGCCATTTACCGACCACACTGGATCCGCCGGATCCTGACACGACGGAAGCAAGCCTATCGACGATTGATCCCGAGCTGTCGGTTTTTGCAGCAGTTTCCGACGGCTTCTCTCGCTGAGCGACACGGGTCAAGAGCCTTGCAGCGCGATTTTCATCGAAGAACACGACTTCTTCACCGTATGCGATGAATTGCCAGTCCAACGGCTGGCCACTTTGCCGCAGCACTCGTACGACCCCAGGATTGGATGTCCGCTCGAACTTCACCGCACCCGCACCTTCGCGGGAGCCCACCAAATTTATTCCTTCTATTCTGTCACCCTTCAAAGCGAGGATCGCGCCTAACAAGCCATCTTTCGCAATCGTTGATTTCGCGACGCGCCAAGTCCAGCCCGCCAACTGCTGAATGTCCGAACGTGCGCCGTCAATCGTGGGAACGCCCTTGGGCCAGAACGGACGTCCCTTTGAATCGATCAGCCAGAGGTCGTTTCCTTTTCGGACGCTTGCAACACCGTCGAAAAATTCACTGACGGACTCAAAAATGGGGGGCACGAGGAATGTTCCATCCTTTCGCACGAACCCCCACGGCTCCCAGACAATTTCGCCCCTCCCCCGTGATATCGGCAGGACGCGCGCGACGCCGTCTTTGAACGACGATATGGAATCGAACTGGGGCTGAATCACGACCCTCCCCGACTGATCCCAATATCCGATGCCGTTATCCTTGGGATCCGAGAACCACAGTAGGCCGTCTCGATAGGGCCCTACGCCGGCCAGGGAATCCCTATGATTTTGGAAATAGCGCGTTCCGGGGGGCAGGGAATCCTCTAAACTGAAGTTCCTCCCCCAAAACAGCGAGTTTCTCCTATGAAACCGCCTGTATTTTTGGCTCCACGTTCTGACTACATTTTGATCTGATTGATCAATTCGAGGGCGTGTTTCTGTTTCGCCGTAGGCGTGGTGGTGAGTTGGAAAGTCGGAGCACCCTGGGCGTCCTTGGACGTGCGACACGTATTGCGCACGATGGTTTGCAAGTCCTGCATCAACGTCTTGAAA
>JBCKPE010000099.1:0-7182 GCA_038901875.1 Burkholderiaceae bacterium | reverse complement strand
ATCCGTGCCGCGCAATTGTCGCCCAGGATGCCGATCTCGAAAGCCTCGCCTTCCTGCGCCAGGTCCGATCGAACGTAGCCCATCGCGATGCTCTTGCCCGCCCAATGCGCAAAGCCGCCCGAGGTCACCTGTCCTACCGGCTGGCCGTCCTTCAGGATCGACTCATAGCCGGCCGCATCCGCGCCGTTCGCATCGACGATCAATGTCACCAGCCTCCTTGCCGGCACCGCGGCGCGCTCATCCATCACTGCAGCGCGGCCGATGAAGTCGCCCTTGTCGTACGCGACGAAACGACTGAGTCCCGATTCCATCGGCGTGTAGTCGGAGCGGAACTCGCGCAGGAAGGCGCCATATCCTTTCTCCAGCCGCAGCGACATCAGCGCGCGGCTGCCGAAATGGCGAAGCCCGAGTCCATCGCCCGCTGCGACAAGCTGCTCGTAGAGTGTGAGCTGGTAGTCAGGTGTGATCCAGATTTCATAGCCCAGGTCCCCGGTATAGCTGGCGCGAACGACAGTCGCCGGGACCATGCCGACAGTCATCTCCCGGACGTCAAAAAACTTGAACGCGTTGTTCGAGACATCGGTCTTTACCAATCGCTGCAGCAGCTCGCGCGAGCGCGGCCCCGCGATCGCGAACCCGGTCAGCGCGTGCGACAGGGCGCGGATCGCGGTGCCGCCGGGCGGGGGATGCTGCTCGAACCAGCGCATGTGATAGACCTCTGCGGCACCGGATCCGATCATCAGGAACCGGTCGGGCGCAAGGCACGCCAGAGAGAAGTCGCCAATGATTCGGCCGCGTTCGTTGAGCATCGGCGCCAGTGCCATCCGGCCTGGCGCAGGCACCTTGCCCGCGAGCAGCCGGTTCAGCCAGGTCGCGGCGCCGGCGCCGGTGATTTCATACTTGCCGAAGCCCGATATTTCCATCAGGCCGACGGCATTGCGCACTGCATGGCACTCTTCGCGGATGACAGGGAACGCGTTCGAACGATGGTACGTCGGCGTCTCTGCCGGTGCCATGCCTTCGGGCGCAAACCAAAGGGCAACTTCCAGGCCGAAGCTCGCGCCGAAAACAGCGCCGGCGGCCCGCAGCCGATCGTAGATGGGGGTGCGTCGCAGCGGACGCGCCGCAGGCAGCTCTTCGTTCGGGAACGACATGCGGAAGCGGCGCCGATAATTCTCCTGCACTTTCAGACTTGTGTACGCAGGTGTCGCGAACGGACCATAGCGGGCAACATCCATCGTGAAGAGATCGGCTCCCGGGTCGCCTTCCGCCATCCATCGCGACAGTGCCAAGCCGACACCGCCGCCCTGCGAGAAGCCTGCCATCACGCCGCACGCGCACCAGAAGTTGCGCAGGCCGCGCACCGGTCCAACCAGCGGGTTGCCATCGGGCGCAAAGGTGAATGGGCCATTGACGACGCGTTTGATTCCAGCGCGGCCGATCGCCGGAAAGTGCCTGAATCCGATTTCGAGGTGACTCGACAGCCGGTCCAGGTCGTCAGGCAGCAGTTCCATGTTGAAGTCCCACGGCGTCACGTCGGGCGACCAGACGCGGCAATCCTGCTCGTACGTCCCCAGCAGGACCCCCTTGCCCTCCTGCCGCAGATAGATTTCTCCCGAATAGTCAGTGGTCGGCAGGACTTCGCGGCCGAACTCGACCACCTCCGGAATATCTTCGGTGATGATGTACATGTGCTCCATTGCCAGCACCGGCAGCTCGATCCCGACCATATGCCCGATTTCGCGCGCCCACAGTCCGGCCGCATTGACAACGTGCTCGCAGATGATTTCGCCCTTGTCGGTCTCAACCAGCCAGCCGCCGTCCGGGCGCGGGTAGAGCGCAGTGACGCGCGTGAAGCGATGCACTTCGGCGCCGGCCTTGCGCGCGGCGGCCACATAGGCTTGCGTGACGCCATTCGGATCGACGTGTCCACCGTCCTTGCGGTGCAAGGCGCCGATGAATTCGCGGTCGTCGAGCAAAGGGTTGAGTTCCCTGGCTTCGCGCGGGGAAATGAGCTGCATTTCCAGGCCCAGGTATTGGCTGCGGCTGTGCATGATCCGGATGTTGTCGAGCACCGCCTGGTTCGCCGCCAGTACGAGGTTTCCCGTCGCATGAATCCCGCACGACTGCCCGGAAATCCGTTCGATCTCGTGATAGAGATCGATCGTGTATTTTTGCAGCAGCGAGACATTCGCGTCGCTGTTGTACGTGTGGACGCCGCCCGCCGCGTGCCAGGTCGAGCCGGACGTCAATTCGTTTTTCTCCAGGAGCAGCACATCAGTCCAGCCGATCTTGGTCAGGTGATAGAGGACGCTGGCGCCGACCACTCCGCCACCGATAACCACCACCCGGGCATGCGTCTTCATTGTGCGTCGCCTCCAGACTTCAACTGACTTTCGAGCTTCCTTGTCGCCCTACGAAAGCTCGAACGTAGTCTAGCCTACGATGGCCGTTGCCGGCCCCAACTCGCCTGGTTCCGCCGTGCAATGCGGGGCGAATAAGCGCAAAACATCGCTTGGATAAGTCTGCTTAATAGCCCATCATTGGATGGGTCGGCTACCATGTCGGCTATCAGGCGGCCCGACTAGAATGGTTTAGCGTGCCTTTCAATGCGCCAGCCGCGGTCATTCACCTGTTGCACGCGCATGCCTCTGATTTGGCACCGTGAATCCGGAAGGAAGTCAACGATGGTTAACAAAATCGAAGAATCAAGACCGAAGAGCCCGGCAAAAAAACCAAGCCTGATCGAGCGCCTCAAGACCGGGCCGGTCATTTGCGCGGAGGGTTATCTCTTCGAGTTCGAACGCCGCGGGTATTTGCAGGCGGGCGCCTTCGTTCCCGAAGTCGTCCTTGAACATCCGGAGTTGGTCGAACAGTTGCATCGCGAGTTTGCGCATGCGGGTTCCGATGTGATCGAGGCATTCACCTATTACGCCCACCGCGAGAAGCTGCGCCTGATCAAGCGGGAAAAAGACCTCGAACCGATGAACCGGATGGCGCTCAAGATCGCCAGGAAAGTCGCCCGCGATACCGGCACCCTGTTCGCCGGCAATATCTGCAATTCGACCGCCTACATACCGGAGGACAAGGCGACGCACAAAGCTGTGCGCAAGATGTTCGACGAGCAGCTGCAGTGGGCGGCCGACGCCGGGGTCGACTTTGTCATCGCTGAGACGTACACGCATGGTAGCGAAGCGTTGCTCGCGCTCGAAGCGGTGCGGGCAGCCGGGCTCACGTCGGTGATTACGCTGGCCATCCCGACCAACGGGATTACCCGGGAGGGCTGGACGCCCGAAGATGCCTGCAGACGGCTCGAGGATGGCGGGGCCGACGTGGTCGGGCTCAACTGCGCGCGCGGGCCGAGGACGATGCTGCCGCTGTTGAAAAAGATCCGCAGGAAGATCAAGGTGCCGATGGCAGCACTGCCGGTGGCGTATCGGACGAGCGTCAGGGAACCGACTTTTCAGTCGCTGAACGACCGGCATTGCAACTTCATACCGCGCGACCATCCGTTCCCGATTGCGCTCGATCCGTTCACCTGTAACCGCTTCGAGATCGCGGAGTTCGGCAAGTCCGCCTACAAACTCGGCGTTCGTTATCTCGGCGTATGCTGCGGCGCAGGGCCGCATCATATTCGCGCGCTGGCCGAGGCGCTCGGACGCACGCCCGCAGCCAGCCGCTACTCCCCCGACATGTCGAAGCACTACATCTTCGGCAACTCCAAGGACCTGCGCGCGCAACACGTGCGCTACGCGGAGGAACTGCGCAATCGTCGGGTCGTCTCGTAGACCAACCAGAAGCGCGCCGCCGTGGCGCTGTCGTGGCGCTTGCTTCGCCACTTCAATTGGCGTAGGATTCTCAACGCAGAACCGGCCCGGTCCGAATCGACCGCCGACATCGCAATCAGCACCCAGGAGAAAGAAATGGCAGACAAACTTCATCCCGTCATCAAACTGGCAGGTCGCGAATTCGCCGACGGAAAGCTGGACCGCCGCGAATTCTTGCGCGTGGCAACGCTGCTCGGCGTGCCCGCGCCAATCGCTTTTGGAATGGCGGGACTGCCCAGTCCGGTCAGGGCGCAAGGCACGCCGAAGAAGGGCGGCACCGTTCGGCTCGGCTCGCGCGTGCAGGACCTGAAGAGTCCGCATACGTATTCGTGGATCGAGGCCGCCAACGCCGGACGGCAAACGCTTGACTATCTCACCTATACGGGCGTCGACAACATTACGCGTCCGAACCTGGTGGAGAGCTGGGAAGCCAGTCCCGACCTGAAGTCGTGGACATTGCGTCTGCGCAAGGATGTGACGTGGCGCAAGGGTAACAATCGCAAGCTCACCGCCGATGATGTCGTATGGAACTTCAAGCGCGTCCTCGATGCGAAGACCGGCTCTTCGATGGTCGGTCTGCTCAGAGGCTTCATCCTCGACGAGTTCGAAACCGGGGAAAAGGACGACAAGGGTGTGGCGAAGAAATCGACCCGGCTCTGGGATGCCAACGCGGTTGAAAAAGTAAACGATTTCACCGTCAGGCTGAATGGCAAGATGCCCAATCTCGGGATTCCAGAAGCTCTGTTCCATTACCCGTTGCTGATCATGGATCCGAGCGAGAATGGTGAATTCAAGGTGGGGAGCAACGGCACCGGCGCCTTCGACATGGTCGAACTCGATGTCGGCAAGCGGGCGAGATTCGCTGCCCGGAAGAGCGGTCACTGGGGTGGCGGCGCGCACCTCGATAGTTTTGAAATCATCGATCTGGGCGATGATGCGGCCGCCCAGGTTTCGGCGCTGGTTTCGAAACAGGTCGACATGGTCTACCAGGGCGCAATCACCACGATCGCGACGATCGAGCGGCTGCCGAACTTCCAGATCAACATGATCGACACCGCGTATACGGCCGTGGCCCGTGTGCACTCGATCAAGCCGTTCGATGACAAGCGTGTGCGGCAGGCATTGCGGCATGCCACCGATCCTGAAACAGTGCTCAAGGTGGCGCATCGCGGATTGGGGAAGCGCGGAGAACATCATCATGTCTCGCCGGTGCATCCCGAGTACGCGAACGTAGGCTACATGAAGCAGGATATCGCCAAGGCGAAAGCACTGCTGGCAGAGGCCGGTTACCCGAATGGGATCGACACGGAAATCGTTGTGCGTCCCCAGCCTGACTGGGAACTGCTGGCGGTACAGGTGATGGTCGAGCAATGGAAGGAAGCCGGTATCCGCGTGAAGATCAATGTAATGCCTTCGGCGCAATACTGGAACGTCTGGACCAAGGTGCCGTTCGGCTTCACGACCTGGGCGCATCGCCCGCTGGGGACGATGGTGCACAGTCTGGCGTACCGCAGCGGCGGGGCATGGAACGAATCGAACTGGTCCAACGCGGAATTCGACAAACTGATCACTGAAGCGGAAGGCTATCTCGACGTCGAGAAGCGCCGCGCGGTGATGGCGAAACTCGAGCGGATCATGTTGGACGAGGGTCCGATCGTGATTCCGCTGTGGCGCTCGGTCTTCAACTACACCGACAAGAAGATCAAGGGCTACAAACTCCATCCCAGCATATACATCGAAGCCAAGGACATGTGGATCGACGCATGATGCGGTGATGGTCGGGTTGCACCCGGTGACCCCGCCGCCGCCACGGCAGCGGCCGGGGTGACAGTCGGAGGCTCGAACCTGAATGCATCTGTGGGAACAGGAAGCGCTCCTCGCCAAGCGCTGCGACGATCTTACCTGAGGCGTTTATGCTGCGCTATACAGCCAGGCAAGTTCTCAACATGGCGACGACGTTGCTCGTCGTCTCATTCCTCGTCTTTGCGCTGAACGAACTTACGCCGATCGACGTTGCGCGCAAACTGCTCGGGCCCTATGCGACGCAGGACCAGGTCGACACGCTCTACAAACAATTGGGGCTCGACCGCTCGCTGCTCTCCAGGTACGGCGAATTCCTGGTCAACGCGCTCAGCGGGAACTTCGGCGTTTCCAACCTCTACAACAGACCCGTCGCGGAAGTGCTTTGGGATCGGCTGTCGAACACGCTGGTGCTGGCCGCGATCTGCTTCAGCGTCATCGTGCCCTTTTCCATCCTTTTGGGCGTGATCGCCGGCATGCGCGAAAGAAGCCTTGTCGACCGTGCCGTTTCGGTATTTTCCTCTGTTTGCGCATCGATCCCGGAGTTTGCGCTGGGCGTGTTCCTGATCGCGATTTTCGTCGTCGAACTGGGCATTCTGCCGGGGATCTCGCCCCTGAGCACCGGCGCCGGCTGGCCGATCTGGTCGCAATTCGTCCTGCCCGTCGCAGTCGTGACGCTCTATGACAGCGGCTACCTGATCTCGATGATCCGCACGTCGATGGTCGAGGTCATGCGCCAGCCCTTCATCCGGACAGCAACGCTGAAGGGCATGCCATTCCGCGATGTGGTCGTCAAACATGCGTTGCGCAACGCGCTCATTACGCCGTTCACCGTGATTCTCCTGCAGTTGAATTACCTCGTTTCCGGTCTGGTCGTCGTGGAGATGGTATTCGCCTACCCGGGCTTCGGCCGCATGATGCTCGAAGCCGCCCTCAACAAGGATATCGCCCTGATCGAGGCTGGCGCCTTGTTTGCAGTGAGCGTGACGATGCTCACGCAGATTGCCGGCGATTTCGGATACATGATGCTCGACCCGAGGATCCGGGTGATGCTCGACCCGAGGATCCGGGTATGAGCGAAATGGAGCGCAGCATTTCGGCCGGACTGCCCGGCGGCACTGTTGCGGCAGAGCTGGCGCGCACCGACACATGGAAGACGCGTGCGCGGCGCATGACGCTTGCGCTGAGCCGATCCCCACTTGCCTCCACCGGTGCACTCATTGTCGCGTTCTGGATTGCCTGCGCACTGTTCGCACCCTGGATCGCCCCGTTCCCGCCAAACAAGGTGGACGCGCTGCTTATCGCCAATCCGTATCCTTCCGCGCAGCACTGGCTCGGCGTCGACAACCTGGGCCGCGATATCCTGTCGCGCATCATCTGGGGCGCGAGAACGGTGCTGACCGTCGCTCCGGTTGCCGTGCTCGGGGCCGCGTTGTTCGGCATCATCCTCGGCCTGCTCGCGGGTTACCGCGGCGGCTGGACGGACTCGCTGATCATGCGCATCGGCGACACGCTTCTCGCCTTTCCCAGGATCATTCTCTACCTGATCATCATT
>JBCKPE010000098.1:0-7248 GCA_038901875.1 Burkholderiaceae bacterium | reverse complement strand
CGAGGCACGGGAGATTTCTTCCATCGCGATCATGTGCGCCAGATAGCCCATGCCAGCGCCACCGTACTCCTCGCCGACGGTGATCCCGAGCAGGCCGAGTTCGCCCATCTTGCGCCACAGGTCCATCGGAAACTGGTCACTGCGGTCAATCTCGGCCGCGCGTGGCGCGATTTCGGCTTGCGCAAAGTCGTGCACCGCCTCGCGCAGCGCGTCGACCTCTTCACCCAGTTGAAAGTTCAGGCCAGGCAGGTTCATGTCCTATGTCCTTGTTGACTTCGCCCGCGCGGCCAACTTGCCGCTCTTGCCGCCCTTGTTCAGCAGCAGGCGGGCCTCGCGCTGATGCGCCTTGATTTCCTCCAGATTGGCCTGCAGATCCGTCATCTGCGCTTCAATCTGCTTTTGATGCCGGTCCAGCACCTCGAGGAACTTCTCAAGCTGCGGCCCGGTATCGCGCGGGCTGTCGTACATCTCGATCAGTTCCCTGGCCTCCTGCAGCGTCAGACCGAGCCGCTTGGCACGCAGCGTCAGCTTCAGGCGGGTGCGATCCCCGGCGCTGTAGGCCCGGCTGCGCCCACCGGCGCCGGTGCGCTGCGGCCGCAGCAAGCCCATGTCTTCGTAAAAGCGCATGGCCCGGGTGGTGAGGTCAAACTCACGCGCCAGGTCACTGATCGTGTAGCTGGTTGTGGTGTTCATCGAAACTGACTGCGCCGACGCCGGGCCGCACCTACAATGCCTGTCAAGTTGACGTTTACGTAAACGTCAATTATGAACGAAAAGCGCACATGAACGAACAGGAACAACAGTTGCACTACCCGCTCGGCGATGAGCTCCCGAGCGCCGGTGGCACGCTCGAGGTCGCTCCCGGGGCGCGCTGGATCCGCATGGGCCTGCCGTTCACGCTGAACCACATCAACCTCTGGCTGCTGCGCGACCAAACCGAGGGCCCCGATGGGCCGGTGCAGGGCTGGACCGTGGTGGACTGTTGCATCGACCGGCCCGAATCCCGCGCCCAGTGGGACCAGGTTATTGCGACTCAACTTCAAGGTCTTCCGATCCTGCGCGTCATCGTCACGCACATGCACCCGGACCATGTGGGTCTGGCCCATTGGTTGTGCCGGCGTTTTGCCGCCCCTCTGTGGATCAGCAGCACCGATTACCACGTGGCTTGCCTGGCGTCGCAAAATTCCAGCAGCTTTGGTGGCGCCGGCGCCGCCAGCTTCTTTGCCGCGCATGGACTGAGCGACGAAACTTCGCTGGCCGGTATCAACCAGCGTTCAAATTACTACACGGGTCTGGTGCCGGCGCTGCCACCAAGCTTTCGGCGCATGCTCGATGGCGACCTGATCCAGATCGGCAAGCACAAGTGGCGTTGCATCAGTGGTTATGGCCACGCGCCCGAGCACATCGCGCTTTATTGCGCCGAGCTCGGGCTGCTGATTGGAGGCGACATGATGCTGCCGCGGATCTCGACCAATGTCAGCGTGTACGAGAATGAGCCCGACTCCAATCCGCTGCAGCAGTTTCTCGACTCGATCGACAAGTTCCTGGCGCTGCCGGAGAACACGCTGACGCTGCCCTCGCATGGCAAGCCCTTTCGCGGCCTGCATGTTCGCGTCGAGCAGCTCCATGCGCACCACCGGGACCGGCTCGCCGAGGTGATGCAGGCCTGCTCGCATCAGGCCGGCAGCGCCCACGACATGGTGCCGGTGCTGTTCAAGCGTCCCCTGGACCTGCATCAAACCACCTTTGCCATGGGTGAATCGATCGCGCATCTGCATTACCTTTGGTTCACCGGAAAACTGACGCGAAGCAAGGGCCCGGACGGGATCTACCGTTTCGTCGCGGCCCGACCGAACACACCCATGGCCGCCCGCATCAGGGAAGAACCCGTCAGTCTCGGCTAAGAGCCGCTACCACAGCGGCAGCAGGTCGTCGCGCAGTTCGGCACGCAGCTCGGCGTAATCGGGCAACAGGGACTGCACGGTGCGCCAAAAGCGCGGACTGTGGTCCATGACCAGGATGTGGCTCAGTTCGTGCACCACCACGTAGTCGATCACCTCCGGCCTGAAATGGATCAACCGCCAGTTCAGGCGAATCGATCCGTCGGCGCCGGCACTGCCCCACCGTGTGCCGGCGCTGCTCAGGCTCAGCCGCCGCCACGCCACGCCGAGTCGGGGCGCAAAAAATGACAAGCGCTGGCTGAAATGTTCCCGCGCCGCGCGCATCAGCCAGGCCTGCACCGCCTCGGCGATCTGCTGTTGCGCAGCCGTTTCCGGCAGTCCGAGGTGCAGCGTTGCGCGCGGCATCCCAGGCAGGGTAGAGTCATCCACCTGGAGGGCCGCAGCAGCGCCGTCCGAGCCCTGCCTCGGGTCGAGCACCAGCAGCAGCGGCTCGCCCAGGTAGGGCAGGCTGCTGCCGTCGCGCCACTCGATTCGCGACAGTTGCTGGCGCTTGGCGGTCTCCTGCATTTCCTGCAGCTTGCGCAATATCCAGTCGGCTTTCTCGCGCAGCGCTTCATCCACCTCGCGCTGGCTGACCCAGCGCGGCGCCCGCACCTCAAGCCCCCGGGGGCCGACCTGAAAACCTATGGTGCGCCGCTTGCCGCGTTTGAATTCATAGTCAACGCGGCAACGATTGAGCAGGATTTCGCGATTCGCCGCGGCGTGCTGGTACGCCAGCTCCAGCAAGTCCGTGCCGTCAATCGGCTCGGGCAAGGAGCTTCGAGACGGCGCTCGTTCTCGCGTCCTGCTGCGCTTGCTGTCAGGCAGCGGACTGGCTGTGGGAGATTGGGCAGGCGCCCGGTCGCGCCATGGCGTCGCCATTGCGTCGAACAGGTCCAGCGCAAGCTGCACCAGCCCCTGCACCGGCCGAAACTCAGCCTTTGGCTTGCTCGGCATAGGCCTCGGGGTCAAGCCGTCGCATTTCGCCTTCAATCCAGTTCTCGACTTCGCGCATCAACTCGTCGGGTTGACGGCCCTGGCTCGGAATCGGTCGGCCGATCGAGACGTCGACGATGCCGGCGCGCTTGATGAAGGCCTTGCGCGGCCAGCATCTGGCCGAGGTCACGGCAATCGGGATCACCGGGGCGCCGGTGGCAATCGCCAATCTTGCCCCCCCGGTCTTGTAGACGCCGGCCTGGCCACGGGGAATTCTTGTTCCCTCGGGAAACATGATGATCCAGATGCCTCGAGCCAGCAGGCCTCGACCCTGCTCGACCACTTTTTGAAACGCCTGGCTGCGCTGCGAGCGGTCAATATGAATCATGTCGAGGCGGCCCATGGCCCAGCCGAAAAATGGCAGCCGCAGCAACTCTTTCTTGAATACAAAGGCCAACGGATGGGGCATCAGCGTCGGCATCAGAAATGTCTCGTAGGTGGACTGGTGCTTGACCAGCAGAATCGCCGGGCTGGTCTCGCCAACCGGCAGGTTCTCCAGCCCCGTGACCCGGGTCTGAATGCCAAGCAGGACGCGAGCGCCGCCAATGCTCCAGCCCAGCCAGCGCACCGCCATCCACCACAGCGGAGTACCGCGGACCCGAATCGACGCGGCCAGCATGATCAGCGCCCAGGGGATCACGGTGACCAGCATCTGCAGCATGTGCAGCAGGGAAAGGAGAAAACGCATGGTCGGTCAGGGTCTTGGCGGATGGCCGCGGGCAATCCAGTAGTCAGCAAAGGCCCCAAGGTCTTGGTGAATCACGGTCGAGGCCGGCGCTTCGGGGGGCAGGGTCTTGTTCCGGAACGCCGCGCCCTTGCCGGTCAACACCAGATGTGGCTCGCATCCGGCAGCGGCTGCCCCCTGCAGGTCACGCAGGCTGTCACCCACTGCCGCAATTCCCTTGAGCTCCATGCCGTAGCGTTCCCCAACCTGCAGGTACAGGCCGGGCAAGGGCTTGCGGCAGCTGCATTGCTGGTCCGGCGCATGCGGGCAGAAAAACACCGCGTCGATCCGGCCACCCTGTTCGGCCAGCATTCGATTCATTTTCGCGTGGATGGCGTTCAGCGCGGCCATGTCGTACAGGCCGCGCCCGATACCGGACTGATTGGTCACAACCACCACATGCCAGCCGGCATGGTTGAGTCGGGCAAGCGCCTCCAGCGCGCCTGGTAAGGGCTCCCATTCCTGCGCCGACTTGACGTAGTCATCGCGGTCCGCATTGATGGTCCCGTCGCGATCCAGAATGACAAGCTTGAATGGGCTCATGTCTGGACCGCCAGCTTCGAGAGATCGGCGACACGGTTCATGACCGAACGCAGGCTCGCCAGCAGGCCAAGCCGATTCGCCCGCAACGCCGCATCCTCCACATTGACCATGACCGTGTCAAAAAACGCGTCAACTGGCAGCTTGAGCCGCGCCAGGGACTTGAGCGACGCCGCGTAATCAGCGCGACCGAACGCCGTGTCAGCATCGGGCTTGACCGCAGCCAGGGCCTGCGCCAGAGTCACTTCCGCCGGCTCGCGCAGCAGCGAGGCATCGAAATTCGGCGCGACATCCCCAGCCGTCTTCTTGAGTATGTTGACGATGCGTTTGTTGGCGGCGGCCAGCGCAGCAGCCTCGGGCAACTGGACAAAGTCACGCACTGCATTGAGGCGCAGCAAGATTTCCCCAAGACGGTCTGGCTTCAGTGACAAAACGGCGTCGACTTCTTGGGTGCTGTGCCCTTCGTCTCGCAACATGCCAACCATTCGATCAAACAGAAAGTCGGCAACCTTTCTTGGGGTCTCCGGATCAAGCGGACGCTTGGAAAATGCACCTGCATCAACATCCATGGCGCCTCCCGACTCATGCGCCCTACGCGCCCGCTCGGCCTCTTGGTCTTTGTCCCAGATTTTTCGTTGAATCTTCTCGCTGTCAATGACCTCGAACGCCGCGCTCAGCAGTTCGCTCAGGCGCAAAGGCAAATTCTGCTCAATGAGCATGCGCAGCACGCCCAGCGCATGCCGGCGCAATGCAAACGGATCCTTGTCACCGGTCGGGCCCTGGTCGATACCGAACAGGCCGACCAGGATCTCCAGCTTGTCGGCCAGTGCCAGCACCACGCCGACTTCATTGCGCGGCAGCTCATCGCCGGCAAAGCGCGGCCGGTAGTGGTCGGCGATCGCCCAGGCGACGTCCTCGGGCAATCCATCGTGCTGGGCGTAATAGCGCCCCATCGTTCCCTGCAATTCGGGGAACTCGCCAACCATTTCGGTCAGCAGATCGGCCTTGGCCAGGCGTGCCGCCTGATCCGCCTTGGCGGCGAGCGTCGCCCCGCCAAGGCGCAAGCCGATCTCTCTCGCGATGGCACGCACGCGCTCAACCCTTGCCCCCAGGCTGCCGAGCTTGCCGTGATAGACCACCTGGTCCAATCCCGGCAGCCGGCTCTCCAGCGTCCTCTTTCGGTCCTGGTCAAAAAAGAACTTCGCATCAGCCAACCGCGGCCGCACGACGCGCTCGTTGCCGCGAATCACAGCGGTAGGGTTCTTCGGCTGGATGTTGCTGACGATCAGAAAGCGGTTCGTCAATCGACCTCTCGCGTCGAGCAGCGGAAAGTATTTCTGGTTCGCCTTCATCGTCAGAATCAGGCATTCCTGTGGCAGTGCAAGAAAACTTTCATCAAACCGGCCGAGCAGCACATTCGGGCGTTCGACCAGCGCGGTCACTTCGTCAAGCAGCGCCGTATCCTCGATCGGGGTCAGGCCCTCCTGCGCCGCCACATGATGGAGTTGCCGCGCAATTTCGCCATGGCGCTTGGAGAAACTTGCAATCACGGCGCCCTGATCGAACAGCTGCTGCGCATAGTGGTCGGCGTGCTGCAGCACGATCTCCTCGATCAGCGCCTCAAAGCGATGGCCCCGCGTTTCGCGCCCGGCGTGCAGCCCCAGGGCGCTGACTGGAACGACCTCGCTCCCGTGCAGTGCCACCAGGGCGTGGACCGGCCGGACGAATTGCACATTGCTCCAGCCATCCGCAAGCTGGTAGGTCATCACCTTGTCGATCGGCAGCTTGTTGATCGCCTGTTCCAGCGCATCCTGCAGGCCGTCGCGCAGTGTCGCTCCGTGCGCGAACTGGCGCAGGAACACGGCGTCGACCTTGCCGTCGCTTTGAGCAAATATTCCGTCAAGCCCCTCCGAAGCCTCGGGCCACAGATCAACAAGTCGCTCAAGTCCGTGCTTTGCGAGGCGCTTCCTCAGCGCATCCGTCGGCTTGCCCAGCTTGTCCAGTGCGACCGAACATGGCATCAACCTTGTGACCACCTCTTGATCGGGTCCGGCCGGCAGTACCGCGCTGACATGGGCGGCAAGCCGACGCGGCGTTGCAAAACTCGTCAGGGCCGAATGTTCCGTTGTCAGTCCCTTCGCCTTGAGGCCATCGGCCAGCAACTGGGCAAAGGACTCGCCCAGCCTTTTCAGCGCTTTCGGCGGAAGCTCCTCAACCAGGAGTTCGACCAGCAGACTCTTTGTCGAACTCATTCAGGCCGCCTTTTTCTTGTCAGTCGCGTTGATTTCGGCCACCCAGTCGCGTGGCGCCAGCGGGAAACCAATGCGAGCACGGCTGTCGTAATAGCTTTGCGCAACGCTGCGCGCCAGCTTGCGAATGCGCCCAATGTAGTTGGCGCGCTCGGTCACGCTGATGGCGCCCCGGGCATCAAGCAGATTGAAGCTGTGTGCCGCTTTGAGGACCTGCTCATACGCCGGTAGCGCAAGTTGCTGTTCGATCAAATACCCAGCGTTGCCCTCGTGCGCGGTGAATGCCGCCAACAGGAACGGAACGTTGCTGTGCTCGAAGTTGTAGGCACTCTGTTCCTGCTCATTCTGCAGGAAGACATCGCCATAACTGAGGCCCTCGGTCCAGGTCAGCTTGTAGACGCTGTCCACGTCCTGCAGGTACATGGCGAGGCGTTCCAGCCCATAGGTAATTTCACCTGTTGCCGGGCGGCAATCCAGTCCACCCACCTGCTGAAAGTACGTGAACTGCGTTACTTCCATGCCGTTCAGCCACACCTCCCAGCCCAGACCCCATGCGCCCAGGGTCGGATTTTCCCAGTCGTCTTCGACGAAGCGAACGTCGTTTTGCGTCAGATCAAACCCGAGCTCGCTCAACGACCCAAGGTAGAGCTCCATCAGGTTGGCCGGCGCGGGTTTCAGCACCACTTGGTATTGGTAGTAGTGCTGCATGCGATTCGGGTTCTCGCCGTAACGCCCGTCCTTCGGCCTGCGGCTGGGTTGCACATAGGCTGCTTTCCACGGCTCCGGCCCAATGGCGCGC
>JBCKPE010000097.1:0-7276 GCA_038901875.1 Burkholderiaceae bacterium | reverse complement strand
CGGTACGCTGGCGGAACCGCTCTGCACAAGCCCGCGTATCCCGGCAAGCAGCCGATCCAGCCGGCCAAACGCGTGGCGGTAGTGGCCTGCATGGACGCGCGCCTGGATGTGGAGGACCTGCTGGGCCTGCAAACCGGAGACGCGCACATCATCCGCAATGCCGGCGGCGTGGTGAGCGACGATGCAATCCGCTGCCTCATCATTTCGCATCATCTGCTCAACACCAACGAGGTCATCTTGATCCACCACACGCGCTGCGGGATGCTCGCGTTCTCAGACGATCTGCTCAAGGCCGGCCTGGAAGGCGACCCGGCGGCAGAAAAACTGCTTGGCCAAGCCACCGGGCGCGCCTTCATGAGCTGCAAGAAATGTTCGGCAACGCCTTCGCAGTTCCACGCGTTTCGCGGCGCACTCGAGCCACTCGATGGCCCGCGGGATGCGAAACAAACCGAACGCCTCGAATGGGATGTGCGGCGCGGAATGTCCTCGATCCTGAATCATCCCTGGCTGCCGACCAGCGGTCCCGACGCCATCACGGTGCGCGGCTTTATCTACGACGTCGATACCGGAAAGCTGGAGGAAGTGAGCTATCCAGGCCCGACGGGAACGTTCGGCTGACACACCAGATTGGGGGAGCATCGAGCGCTGCACGGGACAGTGCGGTGCTGTGCTGGCCGAGCGCCAGCGGCTGGAGCAGCTTTGCCGCTACATCACGCGTCCAGCGCTGGCCAACGAACGGGTGCAGTGCAACGCTGCCGGGCAGGTCGTGCTCAAACTCAAGACGCCCTGGCGCGACGGCACCACCCACATCGTGATGTCGCCGCTGGAGTTCATGCAGCGCCTGGCTGCGCTGGTGCCACGGCTGCACCTGATCCGATTCCATGGGGTGCTGGCGCCTAACGCCAAGCTGAGGGCGCAGGTGGTGCCGGCGGGTCCGCAGCAGGAGGCCGGCGCATCGGAGCTCGGCGCGGCTGAGCCCACCAGCCCGCACCGCCGGCCTGCGCGCATGGGGTGGGCCCGGCTGCTCAAGCGGGTCTTCGAGATCGATCTTGAACACTGCCCCAACTGCGGCGGCGAGCTCAAGATCATCGCGGCCATCCTCGAATCGGTGGTGATCGAGCGCATCCTCACGCACCTGGGACTACAGGCCCGCGCTCCACCGCGGGCGCCGGCGCGTGGCCATATGCAACCCCCGTTGGCCACCCAAACTCCCCCACTTCTGGCCACCTCAAAATCCCCCACCCTGAGCGTGGCGTGACGATGGTCTGAACGGCCTCGTTTCGCCGCCTCGGCCAGTGCCAGGCAGGACGTTACCTTCACCCCCTCACACGAGGGGAAACTGGATTGAACGTCTTGAAACCACATCTACAAACGACGCTGTCGACGCTGCTGGGGGCCGGCAAGAGCCACCGCGAGATCGAGCGGATAACCCGCATTGATCGTAAAACGATCCGCTCCTACCACCGGCGCTTTGCCGCCGAGCGGTCAAATTCCTCCGGGGTGGCCACCGGCTCGAAGTTTCAAACTCCCCCACCCCGGCCATCGGCAAGGCGCTGGGTGCGGGCTTGCCGATCAGCGCGGTTACCGGCAGCGCGGCGGTCATGGCGCCACTCGAGTCCGGCGGGCTGTCGCAACGCGGCACCTACAACGGCAATCCGCTGTCGGCCGCCGCGGCCATCGCGTGCCTCGACTATCTCGCGGAACATGCCGACCAATGCTTCCCGCGGATGGATCGCTACGCGATGGCAATCGCCGAGCATGTGCGGGACACCGCCAGGCGCGTGGGGACTGCCGTCACGGCCAACTGCGTAGGCCCATGCGTGCAACTCTTCGGCGGTGTCACCGACGTGGCCACGCTGCAGGCGCTGCCCAACGTGAGCAAGGAACAGACGCTGTGCCTCACCGAACTTCTGGTCCGGCGCGGCGTGGCGACGATTCCGCGCGGCCTGATGTACGTGTCCACCGCGCATACCGATGCGGACATCGACACGACATTGCAAGCGCTCAGCACGTCCATCGAGGCGCTGGCACGCGATCCGCGTTTTATCTGATCGACGTCTGTCCACGAGTGGACACGACGTGCCTCATGCGGATCGGCAGTCAGGTTGAAGCCTGAACCCAGAAGGGATCGCGCGCAGCCGACAAAAGGTGCCTAACTAGGGCCTTTCCGTCACGCCTAGCACATGCGCAGCCACCATCTCCACCGCGGAACGCGCATCAGCGACATGGACCACACCGCCAACCAGCGCCGCGCCCTCGAGGCCAATGACGAGTTTGCCGAACTGAAGTCCCAACGCAACCTCGGACAGCGTGCCGTAGCTATCACCAATGGCAATGATGCAGAACGACGCGCGCGCGATCAATGCGTTGCGCGCTTCGCCGATACCGGTGGCGAGCGCGACGGTGACGAATGGGTTGGCGTGCGACGGGTCCGGGTCAGGCAGCAGGCCGATCGACACGCCGCCGACGCGCTTGACACCCTCGCACACCGATTGCATCACGCCCTGCCGGCCGCCGCAGACGACGACGAACCCGCAATCGGCAAGCAACTCGCCTGCGTGCAGCGCGGCAGCGAGTTGCGCCAGCGTGGCATCGCGCGGGCCGATCACGCCGATCGGAACACGCAGCGGATGCTGGCTGTCCTTTTGCAGCCAGGTTGCTGCCTCAAGAACATCGACCTTCTCGCCCGTCCCGCGTTGTTCCGTCAATCGATCCAGCGTCCACAAGCGCGACAGCGCGTCAAAGCGGCGACCTTGCGCGTCGTACAATTCGTGCGCGCGGCGATCAAGCTCAAAGGTGACGTTCATGGCGGGTGCCGATCCATTCGCCGAAGGTGAGGATGGTTGAGCAGACCGCGGTGATCAGCAGCGCCAGCGCGGCCGCCGCGGGAAAATCCGAACCGGTTTCCGAAATGAGGCTGTACAAGCGCAGCGGCAGGATCGGCAACTGCGTACCGACCAACGCCAACGCGGTGCCGTACGCGCCGAACACCACCGCAGCGATCAGGCAGAACGACGCGACGATAGGAGCCACCACCTGCGGCAGCAGCACGTGCGCAAACGCCTGCGCGCCGGTGGCGCCGAGCGACTCGGCAGCGGCTAGTTGCGCCCGGTCGAAATTCACCAGCACCGGCAGCACGCCGATCACGACGCGCGGAATCAGATAGTACGACGATGCGAACGCGAGGCCGATCGGCGTAAACAGCGCGCCACCGATGGTGGCTGCGTCAAGGCCGAGTCCAGCCAGGAGCTGCGTAACGAAGCCGGCGCGGCCGTAGCCGAGAATGAATCCGTACGCGACAATCAGCCCGGAGAACGTGAGCGGCAGTGCAATCACGAAGGACAGGAGTGTGCGTCGGCGCGGCGACAAACGGGACAAGTGCAATGCGACCGCAACGCCGACGCCCGTCGACAGCGTGGCCGCCACCAGAGTCAGCGCGAGGCTGCCGCCCAACGCGCGCCAGAAGCCGGAGGTCGCGAAAACGCGCGCGAACGCCGCGGTGCCTTCGCGCAGCGCATCGAAGGCGATTACCGCCACCGGCAGTACAAAAAACAGCGCCAGCAGCAGCACCGCAGGCAACGCCAGTGCGAACGAGGTGCGCGAAGTAGTCATCGTTGACCCTCACCCCAGCCGTCTCCCGCCGGAGCGGGAGCAGCCAAGGTTCCATCTGCGGGGAGGCACATCGTCCCTTTCGAAAGACTGTATGAACCGCCCCGGGTTTCGTGGAGGCCCGTTGGTGTGAGTCAGACCGACATGGCTGACTCGGCGAGTTGACGATAGTAATTGGCCTCGGCCTCAGCCGGCGGGATGTAGCCGATCGGCTCCAGCAGCTTCAAGATCTCGTTGGCCTTGCGCAGCTCACGCACCTCGCGCTCGAGTTCCTTGATCCGCTGCTGCTCGGCAGTGGTAAGACCTTCGCGCTGGCCGCTGTCGCGCTCGTGCTGACGAACCCAGCGGCGCAGCGTCTCGGCCGTGCAGCCGATCTTGCCGGCAATCGACACGATGGCCGCCCACTGCGACTCGTGCTCGGCCCGGTGCTCGAACACCATGCGCACGGCACGCTCCTGGACCTCGGGTGAAAACTTGGTTGGCTTCTTCATGGCTCCATCCTCTCAAAGGTTGAAGCCTCCTCAAAACCCGGGGCGGTTCAGTATCACTTGGTGCCGGTCGCGACCACCCAGAGTTTGTCGACATCGGCCTTCTTCGCGGCAGCGGCCTTGACATCGAGCGGGCGCACCTGGGATGCCGCGGGCAGTTTGTCGGCGACGTTATCGGGCAGCTTCACGCCCGGCACCGATGGCCGCACGAAGCCCTGGGCAAAGATGCCCTGGCCCAGCTCGGTCATGACGAAGTTGAGCCACAGCTTGCCCGCATTAGGGTTCGGTCCCTTTACGACCAGGCTGATAGCGTAGGGTGCAGCGACCGAGGCTTCCTTCGGAATCACGACGGCCACGGCATCGCCGAGACCATCGGTGTACTTGGCCTTGAGGCCGTCGTTCTCGTAGGAAATCCAGATCGGAATCTCGCCTTTCACGAACTGCGCGTATGGCGTCGTGCCGAGCACGCGGAGCACGTTGCCGGATTGATGGAGCTTGCCCAAGTAATCCATTCCCGGCTGCAGATTGTTCATGTCACCGCCAGCGCCGAAATTGGCGGCGAAGGTCATCACCTGTCCCACGCCTGTCGAACGCGGATCGAGATAAACGATCGCATTCTTGTACTCGGGCTTCAGGAGGTCGGCCCACGATTGCGGCACGTTCTTGACGAGCTTGGTGTTGACGATGAACGCGACAGTCAGCGTGTGGATGGTGAACCACTTGCCGTCGGGATCGCGAAACACGGCCGGCAGCTTGTCGAAATTGACCGGCTTGAACGGCGCGACCAGATTCTTGTTCACGGCGTCGATCGCCGAGGCTGCGAAGTAGTACGCGGTGTCCGCCTGCGGCCGGTTACGCGCCTTGTCTAGCGCAACGACGGTCGCCGCCGAGCCCAAGTCGTTGTACGTCATCTCGACATCCGGATAGCGTTTCTTGAAAGCGGCGAACTGGGCGGCCCAGTTGGCCCACGTCGGCCCGGTATCGAAGCTGACCACGATGCCTTCATTTTTCGCGGCTTCGTACAACACCTTTTCTCCCGGATAGAGCTCGGGACTGTCGGCGACGGTTTGTGCCAGCGCGCCGCCGGTGACCAGCGCAAGAACCGCAGTTGCGGCCCAGTGCGCCCATGAACGAGCCGTGACTTGCATGATGACTTTCTCCTCTGTCAGGGGTGATGCAAAAACTGGATGGCGTCGCGCGGAATGCGGATGCGCTCGACAGTATCGCGCGTTTTCGTTTCAATTTCAATGCGTCCCGCGCCCACGAGGGCCTCAACCCGTCGTGCGGCGCCGAAAAAGCGATCACGCGACACGCGCGCCGCGAAGACGTTTTCCCCGCCACTTTCAGGCACGAGATCAATGCGTTCGGGCCGGATCAGAATGCGCACGGAGGCGCCCACCGCCTGACCGTGGTCGTGGGTCGCAAGGCGGCCCATCGCAGTGTCGATGGCATCCGGTCCGATAACGACGCCATCGATGAGATTGGCGCGGCCGACGAAATTGGCGACGAAGTCATCGGCCGGCGCATCGTATATCTGTTGCGGTGCCGCATCCTGCATGACGCGTCCATCGCGCATCACGACCACGCGGTCGGCCAATGACAGCGCCTCATCCTGATCGTGCGTAATGAGCAGCGACGCGATGTTGTGCTCGCGCTGGATGCGGCGGATCTCTTCGCGCATCGTTATCCGGGTGGCCGCGTCGACCGCGGAAAGTGGCTCGTCGAGCAGCAATGCCTGCGGATTGAACACCAGCGCGCGGCCCAGCGCCACGCGCTGTTGCTGGCCGCCGGAGAGCTGCGCGGGCAGTCGATCGGCGAATCCGGCGAGCCCGACCTGGTCAAGCATGGCCGTCGCCCGGCGTTGCCGCTCGGCCACCGGCACGCCACGCACGCGCAACGGATAGGCCACGTTTTCCCACACGCGCATGTGGGGGAACAGCGCATAGCTTTGGAACACGATCCCGCACTCGCGTCCCCGGGGCGGAAGCGCGCTGACGTCCGCGCCCTGCAGCCGAATCGCACCCGCGTCGGGCTTCAAAAAACCAGCGATCAATCGCAACAGCGTCGTCTTGCCGCAGCCGGACGGGCCGATGCAGACAACGAGTTCGCCCGGCGCGATGACGAGCGACACGTCATGCACTCCAGCGTTACTTCCAGGATAGCGGTACGTCACGTTTTCCAACGCAACGGCGACGGACTGTGTGGCCGTCATCGCCCACGCTCGCTTGCAGTACGCGCGTTCACGCTGTCGGCAAGACCCGCATGCGCCGTGTCGACCCGTCCAGCGGTCCTCATGCGACAGCCGCCTTCCGCCCTGCGTTGCTTCCAAGCACACCGCCCACGACAGCGGCGGCGAGTGCCAGCAACAGCAGCACAACCGTGGCCGCACACGCAAAACCGGTCGCGCCATAGAACGCCTGCAGCAGCACCACGGGATAAGTGCGGTTGAGAAACCCGGCGATCAGATTGGAAAACTGAAATTCGCCGAGCGACAAGGCGGCGACGATGGTGAGGCCCGCCAGGATCGAGTGCCTGAGCGCCGGCACCACGATGTGAAAGAAGCGCTGCCATCCGTTGCTGCCCAGCGATTCGGCCGCATCTTCCAGCGCGTGCAGTCCAAGCCGCTGCATGTCGGCGACCACCGTTTGCAGGAAATACGGGAGGCCAAGCACGACGTGACCAGCCGCGAGCAACCAGATGCTGCCAAGCCACGGCAGTGTGTCCGACGAAAACACCAGGATGTAACCAAACGCCAGCACCAGCGGCGGCAGCGCTACCGGCAGCTGATAGAGAATTCGCGCGAGCGAGCGGATGGCCGGATTGCGGGCGCGGAACACCGCATAAGCGAGCGGCAGGCCGATGGCGACGCAGGCAGCACACGCGATCGTCGCCACTGCGAGACTCGCGATGAAGGCACGGCGGAAGCTTGGGTCTGCGATGACATCGCGATACCACTGCAGCGTAATCCCGGTGGGCAGCAAGGTGTTGAGCCACAACTGTCCGAACGAGCCGACCACCAACAGAGCAATAGGAATCGCCAGATAGACAAGATAGAACGCGGTGATCCACCGTGGGAGCATGAACTTGTTCGATACCGGTTGACGAAGGAGGTATGCGCGAATGCTAGCACCGCGCTTCTGTGCGGCGCAGCTTGCTGCGCACTGCCAAGGCGGATACTT
>JBCKPE010000096.1:0-7522 GCA_038901875.1 Burkholderiaceae bacterium | reverse complement strand
GGTTGCAGTTCGCCGAGCATGGCTGATGTGACGGTTTCCTCTCCCTGGGTGCGAATGCCGCGACTTTCCATGCACGTGTGCCGGCAGCGAATTACCACGCCGGCCGCTTGCGGTTCCAGATGCGTCATCAAGGCGTTGGCAATCTGAATCGTGAGTCGTTCCTGCACTTGCAGTCGATGGGCAAAGCAATCGACCAGACGCGTCAGTTTTGACAAGCCCACTATTTTTCCGTTGGGAACATAGCCGATCGTGGCGCTGCCAAAGAAAGGCGCCAGGTGGTGCTCGCAATGGCTGTATACAGGGATGCCTCGTACCACGATGAGTTCGTTGTATTCCTCCGCCCCGTCCTGGAACGCTTTTAGACATTCAGCCGGGTCTTGGGCATATCCGGCAGTCCAGAGCTTCCAGGCCTTTGCAATGCGGGACGGTGTTTCTACAAGGCCGGCTCTATCGGGGTCCTCCCCCAAACTGGCTAGAAATCGGCGCCAGTCCTGCTCGGTAAATTGTGGTTCTGACATCTGTGCGTTTCTTGTCGGAGTTGATACTTGTAAAAAACTTTTTCCGATCACTCTCAGCGTGACCTTTTGATTCACACGATTCCTTAGTCTTATCGAGCCTGTTGCCGGTCCTGCTCTGACCCCATCAGCCATTGCAAACCGACCGAGGAACGAGCTATTTAGAGGGGCCCTGCTGAATGGTCGATGCATGCCCGGCTTCTTCCAGGGTCATGGCGATGATGTTCAGTGCGTGCACCCGCTCCGGCATCCAGTCGGACACGGCGTCATAGACCAGCCGATGCCTGGCGATGCGCTGCAATTCATTGAACCTGGCGTCGATCACCCGGACTCGAAAATGCCCGGCACCACCCGCAGCGCCGGCGTGGCCGACGTGCAAATGGCTCTCGTCCTCAACCTGGATCGCGGCTTCGGGAAATGCCTGCAGAAAGCGTTCCAGCAATGCATCGTGCGTGGGTTTCATGGCGTTTTTTCCTGCATGTTTTCCTCGATACTTCGGCCGACCGGACTTAGCGCCCGGCGACACATTAAGATCAACAACCGACCTCCAGTTGCGCCGCCCAAACAGGTGGCATACGGATTCGGCTCAGTGCGTAACGCCGGATAAAATTTGTCGATCGCGTGATCGGTCAACTGCCGATTTCAAAGCTAAACCGCCACGACTTCGATGTCCGGTTCAATCGACCGAACCAGGTTCTCGATGCCCCTGAGGGTGCCGGATATCGAGCTCGGACAGGTGCCGCACGCGCCCTTGTAGTGCACGCTGAGCTGGTTGCCATCGAGACCGACCACGTGGAGGTCGCCGCCGTCGTTTTGCAGAGCGGGGCGGATCTGCTCGTCGAGCAGCAGGTTGATAGCACCGAGGCGCTGCTGATCTTCTGGGCTTAGGCCAGCCATCGCACTGGTGGCTGCTGCAACGGTGCCCACTGTTTGCGCATCCGCCGTCGGCGCGGCGCGGATTGGCACCGCCACTAAACGAACCAACGCCGGCCAATCGGCACCGCCGTCCTGTGTCACCGTGAGCCATTTATCAACGTAAAACACATTGCTTACATGCTCGATGTCGAACAGCGCGGTAGCGAGCTCATCGTCCTTCGCCTGCCCGGCGTTCTCGTACGAGCGCGTAATGCCCCAGGTCAGCGGCTCGAAGAGGGTGAACTTCACCGCGTTCGGATTGGGCGTGTCTTCAATATCTGTAATTTTTGGCATTTTCAGCTCCTGAAAGCGGAGTCACCCTCGTGGTGCCGGAAATACGGCAAGCCCGTTAAGTACCCCGCACATAACCAGTTTCAATGTCATCAAGCCAGCGCTGAATGGATCAACTTCTGCAATTCACCTTGATCATACATTTCGCGCACAATATCGGCGCCACCGACAAACTCGCCCTTGATGTAGAGCTGCGGAACGGTCGGCCAGTTGCTGTAAGCCTTGATGCCATCGCGGATTTCCGGGTCGGCCAGCACGTCCACGGCGGTAAAGTTCTGCACACCGCAGGCCTTGAGCAGCTGCACCGTCGCACCGGAAAAACCACACTGCGGGGACTGGGGCGTGCCTTTCATGTAAAGCACGACGGTATCGGCTGTGACCTGATTGCGAATTTTTTCCTGTACGTTCATCTTTCATTTCTCCAAAGTTATTTGATGGCTGATTGCGCCCAGGCATGGGGCGTGAATGTGCGCATGGCCAGCGCGTGAATTTCCGAGCGCATGCGATCTCCAAGTGCCAGATACACCAGCTGATGCTGCTGTACCTTATTTTTGCCGGTGAATTGCGGGCTCACGACCACCGCCTCGAAGTGCTGGCCATCATCGCCCAGCACTTCCACATGATCGCAGGGCAGGCCATTCGTGATGTAGTTTCTTAATTCATTCGCTGTCAACATCTTGTCCTCTCAAGGGTTACTCTGTGGAAAAAATAGAGAGCATCACGCGTTTCCGATAGGCGCGTGCATCGGGTCTGCCTCGGCCTCGGTCGAGGTGCTGGCGACCGAATTGAACGCGGCGTGCAGCGTGTGCCACGGCAGAATCGCGCATTTGACGCGCGTCGGCAGATCCCGCACACCGGCGAATACCGCGAGCCGTCCGATGTGATTCGGGCTGTCAAGGTTGAGCTTTCCAGTGGCCATGGCGAGAAATTCCTGGATCAGCGTTTCCGCGTCCGCACGCGTTTTTCCCTTGACAGCGGACGTCATCATCGACGCCGACGCCTTGCAGATCGCGCACGACTCACCCTGGAACGCAATGCAGGCTATGCACTCGCGATCAAGACTGAGCGCCACACTGATGTGATCGCCGCACAGCGGGTTGTGGCCCACCGCATGGTGGCTCGCGTGCGCTAGCATGCCGTAATTGCGCGGCTTCTTGTTGTGGTCGAGGATGACCTCTTGATACAGCGCTTTATAGTCGGCCATTACGCAAACACCTTCTGCACGCTGCGGATGCCGGCGATCAGTGCATCAACCTCAGCCATGCTGTTATAGAACGCAAACGAGGCGCGCGAGGTGGCGGGCAGCTTGAAACGCGCCATCACCGGTTGCGCGCAATGGTGCCCGGTGCGCACCGCAATGCCCTCCTGGTTGAGCAGCGTGCCGAGGTCGTGCGGATGCACGCCATCGACCGTGAAGGACAGCACGGAGGCCTTGTTGCGGGCGGTGCCGATAATGCGCACGCCCGGCATGTACTTCATCTGCTCGGTCGCGTAATTGAGCAAATCGAGTTCGTGCGCGGCGATGGCGTCCATGCCGATGGCCGAGAGGTAATCGACGGCGGCGCCCAGCCCGATGGCCGCTGCGATGGGCGGCGTTCCGGCCTCGAATTTATGCGGGATGGTGTTATAGGTGGTTTTTTCAAACGTCACCGACAAAATCATGTCGCCGCCGCCCTTGAAGGGCTGCATTTTTTCGAGCAGCGCGGCCTTGCCATACAGGACGCCGATGCCGGTCGGGCCGCACAACTTGTGGCCGGAAAATGCGTAGAAGTCGCAATCCAGATCCTGCACGTCAACCTGCAGGTGCGGCGCCGCCTGCGCCCCGTCAACCAGCACCGGCACGCCGTGCGCGTGTGCGAAAGCGATCATCTGCTTGACCGGGTTGATGCTGCCCAGTGCGTTCGAAACGTGCATCACGCCGACAAGCTTGGTGCGCTCGTTGAACAGGTTTTCATATTCATCGATCAGCAGCTCACCGGCGTCGTTGATCGGCACCACGCGAATCTTCGCGCCCTTCTCTTCGGCCAGCATCTGCCACGGCACGATGTTCGAATGGTGCTCGAGCGTGGTCAAAATAATCTCGTCGCCGGCCTTGATGAACTTGCGGCCGTAGCCGTGCATCACCAGGTTGATCGCATCGGTGGTGCTGCTGGTGAAGATCACTTCGCGCTCTTCGGGTGCGTTGATGAAGCGCTGCAGCTTGCGCCGAGCGGCCTCGTATTCGGCGGTCGCGGTCTCCGACAAATAATGCACCGCGCGGTTGATGTTGGCGTGCTCGCTCGTCTGGTAGCGCACCAGGCGGTCGATCACCTGCTGCGGCATCTGGCTCGAGGCGGCGTTGTCGAGATAGACCAGCGGCTTGCCGTCGATCTGGAGTTGGAGGATCGGAAAGTCGGCGCGTATGCGCTCGACATCGAATGGTGCCACAGCGGGCATCCTGCTTGTCCTTGTCACGCCAGGCACGGACGACAGCCGGACGGGTGCCGGTGGGGAGTCGAGTGCGGTCTGGACGGCGTTCATGACGGGCTGCTGGTTTGTTCGAGCACCGTCTGCTCAAGCCGCTGCTTGAGTGATGCGACCGGAATGCGCTCGATGATCTCGGCGCCGAAGGCATAAGTCAGCAGATTGCGTGCAACGCTATCGGACAGGCCGCGGCTCTTCAGGTAAAACACTTCCTCTATGTCGAGCTGGCCGATGGTTGCACCATGCGCGCATTTCACATCGTCGGCAAAAATCTCCAGCTGCGGTTTGGTATCGACGTAGGCCTTGCTGGTCAATAGCAGGTTGCGGCTCGACTGTACCGAGTCGGTGCGCTGCGCACCCTGACGCACCATGACCTTGCCGTTGAACACCGCGTGCGCGCTGCCGCCGACGATGCATTTGTGCAGCTGGCGGCTCACGCCGTGCGGCTGTGCGTGGTCGATGCAGGTATGGGTATCGGCCAGCTGATTGGCTGCGATTAGTGCCAGCCCGTCGACCGCGCACTCGGCACCTTCGGCCAGCAACACGTCGAGGTTGTAGCGCGAAATCTGTGCGCCCATTGCAATGCTGACGGACTGGTACTTGCTCGATCGCCCCACGGACACCGCGCAATTGGCAATATGAAACGCTTTACTGCCTTCGCGCTGAATCCGGATGTGATTCACACGCGCATTGTCTTCCAGCGCGATTTCGGTCACAGCGTTGGTGAAATGGGCTTCTTCTTGCCAACGCGGTTGGTACAACACGACGTAATCCTCGATCACCGTCACTACGCTACCCGACTCGGCAACCACCAGGCAACGGGGAGTGCTTACAACCTCTTTTTGCGTCGCAATGAACAGCAGATGCACCGGCGCTGCAAGCGCCACGTTGCGCGGCACCACAATCACTGCAGCATCATGCAGGAAGGCCGTATTGAGCGCAGCGAATACGTTGTCACGGAAGGTTGCGTGACGGCCGATATGTGCTTCGATCGCTGCGGCGTGCGTGGCAAGTACCGTCGGCAGGTTGGACACCACCACCACGCCGCTGTTTGAAGCCGCACTAGACAACTGCGGCGCATAGATACCATCAACAAACACCAGTCGGGTGCTTGCTTCTTCAATATAAAAATGAGCGATACCGGCGGCTTCCAGATAGCTTGCGCTGAGTGCCGGAGAAAACGACAGCCTGGTGAGCGGCGAAATATCGGTAAAGCGCCACTCCTCGTCGCGCAGGGTGGGCAGCGCCAGCACGTCGGTTCGATTGACCGCCTCGGCGCGCAGCGCGTTGATCCACGCCAACGGGCTGACCGGCAACTGCGGCTGGCCTGCCAGCAGCGTTTCGAAGTAACCCGCAGCGGGTCGGCGAATAGCGGTGACTGTGCTCATGCCGCCCCCTCCGCGGCTCTCGTCTCGCTCGCCGCCTGATGCTCGGCAGCGACCCACTCGTAACCCCGCGATTCGAGTTCGAGCGCTAAGTCCTTGCCGCCGGTCTTGATGATGCGGCCCGCCTCCATCACGTGCACGAAGTCGGGCACGATGTAGTTCAGCAGTCGCTGGTAGTGCGTCACCAGCACAATGGCGTTGTCCTTGTTGGCGAGCTGGTTGACGCCGTGGGAGACGATCCTCATGGCGTCGATGTCGAGGCCGGAATCGGTCTCATCGAGGATCGCCAGCCGTGGCTCGAGCAGCGCCATCTGCAAGATTTCGTTGCGCTTTTTCTCGCCCCCGGAGAAGCCTTCGTTGACACTGCGGTCGAGAAAATCAGGACTTATTTCGAGCAGCTTCATCTTCTCGCGCACGAAGTCGTCAAATTCGAGCGGGTCGAGTTCTTCCTTGCCGCGCTGCGCCTGCACCGTGTTGTAAGTCAGGCGCAGAAACTGGCTGTTGGCGACACCGGGTATCTCTATCGGATATTGAAAGGCCAGAAACACACCGGCACGGGCACGCTCCTCGGGCGCAAGCTCAAACAGATTATTGCCTTCGAACAGCACGCTGCCGGCCGTGACTTCATAGGCCGTGTGACCGGCCAGCACCTTCGCGAAGGTGCTCTTGCCCGAGCCGTTCGGCCCCATGATGGCATGTACCTCACCGCTCTTCACGGTGAAGTCCACTCCTTTCAGAATTTCGATGCCGTTCACGGTCGCGCGCAGCCCGCGCACTTCGAGCAGGGTTTTGCTGTCTTGCAGAATCATCCGACACTTCCTTCGAGCTTGAAATTGAGCAGCTTGACAGCCTCGACCGCAAACTCCATCGGCAATTGTTTAAATACGTCTTTGCAGAACCCGTTGATGATCATCGACACGGCCGCCTCGCCGCTGACGCCGCGCTGCGCGAAATAGAACAACTGGTCCTCGCCGATCTTCGAGGTCGAGGCCTCGTGCTCGACCTGGGAGCTGTTGTTGCGCACCTGGATGTAGGGGAAGGTGTTGGCGCCGGACTGATCGCCAATCAGCATCGAGTCGCATTGCGAATAATTGCGCGCTCCGGTGGCGGTCGGTGCAATTTTCACCAGCCCGCGGTAGCTGTTGTTGGAACGCCCGGCTGAGATGCCTTTGCTGACAATGGTGCTGCGCGTGTTCTTGCCGATGTGGATCATCTTGGTGCCGGTATCAGCCTGCTGCAGGTGGTTGGTGACCGCGACCGAATAAAACTCGCCGACCGAGTTGTCGCCACGCAGTATGACGGAAGGATACTTCCAGGTAATCGCCGATCCGGTCTCGACCTGGGTCCACGAAATGCGCGAGTTGACGCCTTTGGCCAAGCCGCGCTTGGTGACGAAGTTGTAAACGCCGCCGACGCCGTTTTCGTCACCCGCATACCAGTTCTGCACCGTTGAGTACTTGATCTCGGCGTTGTCGAGAGCCACCAGCTCGACCACCGCCGCATGCAACTGGTTGGTGCTGAATGCGGGTGCCGTACAGCCTTCAAGATAGGAGACCGACGCCCCTTCCTCGGCAATGATGAGTGTGCGTTCGAACTGCCCCGTTTCCTCGGTGTTGATGCGGAAGTAGGTCGACAAATCCATCGGGCACTTGACGCCCTTGGGGATGAAACAGAACGAGCCGTCGGTGAACACCGCCGAGTTGAGCGCGGCGTAAAAGTTGTCGCCGGTCGGCACCACCGTACCGAGATATTTCTGCACCAGCTCCGGATGCTCCAGCACGGCCTCCGACATCGAACAGAAAATGACGCCGACCTCGGCCAGCTTGTGCTTGTAGGTGGTCGCCACCGACACGCTGTCGAAAATGACATCGACCGCAACGCCAGCCAGCGCCATGCGCTCGTGCAGCGGTACGCCAAGCTTTTCGAAGGTGCGGATCAATTCAGGATCGACCT
>JBCKPE010000095.1:0-7574 GCA_038901875.1 Burkholderiaceae bacterium | reverse complement strand
AACAGGGCGAGAATCGTCATGACAGGCACGGACGCGCAGCGTGGCATTGAGCCCGAGGAAATGTCTGTAGTGGTGGCGGGCGGTGACCTTGAAAGCGCGTCGGTGGTCATCCGTGCGCAATTTCCGAAGATGGCAATCGAGATGTGCGGATCGGGTGAGGAACTTGTGCGTGCCGTGGTTTTGTTGCGCCCGAAGGTCGCCTACATTGCGAAATCCACGGCGATCTCACGCGAGAATTGGCGACAGCTTCTAGATTCGCCGGGTCTGAAATGGCTCCACCTGGGAAATATCGGTTTCGATCACGTTCCGTCCTGGGACCGTACGAAGATTGTTGTAACCAATTCGGGGGGCGCTGCGGCCGATTCGATGGCCGAGTATGTAATCAGCGCGATCATGATGATCAATAGCGGATTTCTGTGCTATCTGGACAATCAGTCCCGGCGCCTATGGAAGCAGCATGATTGGATCCCGCTTTCGGAGAGAACGCTGACGGTACTCGGCGTCGGACACATTGGTCAGCGTGTCTTAGACAAGGCTCGCCGTTTGGGCATGCGCGTGATCGTGGTTCGGGAAAGGCCGGACCAAGTTGTCGGCGCCCATTTGACGTTTCCGTCGAGCGAGCTTCATCGCGGCCTCGAGCTTGCGGATTATGTAGCGATACAGATTCCGTTGAACGACCGGACGGAAAACCTGATCGACGCGCAAGCTCTCGATCACATGCGCAAGACAGCCTGGCTTATCAATATCTCGCGCGGGGCCATCATCGACGATGTCGCCCTCGCCGGTGCGCTCCGTCGTGGCCTGATTGGTGGCGCAGTGCTGGACGTTTTCCGAACCGAGCCCTTGCCGCCCGACAGCGTGTTCTGGGGGCTACGGAATACCGTCGTCACGCCGCACAACTCCGGACAGGTGGTCAATTTCTACAAGATTACGGCCACGATGTTCTGCGCAAATCTGCACCGATTCCTTGCGGGCGTGCCCTTGAAGAACATAGTCTGATGTGTTAGATGGCCGGTTGCAGCGCGCCGGACCGTCACGACATTGTCGTCGAGGCCGGTCGGCATAGCAGCGAAGGAGTGACTGGGATGGACATTACCGAATTCGCCAGCCGCATCGGAAGGCTAGAGGACATCGAGGCGATCAAAAAGCTAAAGGCCCTGTGCAGCCTTTACGTGGACCGGGAGGATCGTCAGGCATTCGCTGATCTATTCCTCGAGGACGGTGCGTTCGTCGGCGCCTTCCAGACGTTGCGCGGCCGGGATGAATTGCGCCAGGTACGCTTCTGGCCGTTCATGGTGCATTACGTCTCGAACCCGATCATCGAGGTGAGCGGGGATAACGCCAGCGGTATTTGGTATTTCCTGCGCCCATATACCGCGCCAGACGGTCGTGCCCATTGGGCGTCGGGTACCTACAACGACGACTATCGCAAGGTGGGCGGGGTTTGGCGCTTCAAGACTGTCAAAATCACGAACCACTTCGTCTGCCCTTATGACGAGGGCTGGTCAGCAGGGACGATTACGCGAAAGTGACGGCGACCTCGCCCAGTGCGTCCCATTTCATCACGACCTGTGCGCCCTTGCCGAATTCGCCGAAGCTGGGCGTCACCGAACCGAGCAGCACGACGTCGCCCGACCGCAACGTGCGGCCGCGCTCAATCAGTCGATTGCCGAGCCAGGCCAGCACTTCGAAAGGGTGGCCCTGAAGGTCACCGGCCTTGCCGCCCCCGATCAGCCGGCCATCCACCCGCATCTCCCCGCGCAAGGCCGGAATGTCGAGAGCGCGCCAATCCTTGATTGGTGCACCGACGACCGAGCCCCAGTTGGAACCACCGTCTGCCAGCATAAGTGTGGCGAGCGGCGGCGGGAAGTCGAAATACTTGAGACGCCAATCCACCAGCTCGATCGCGGCAAGGCAGTCGGCCACGAAATCGGCGACGCTGTGCCGCGACAGCGGCGCTGCGTCTGCCGGCACATCGGCGCCGATTCTAACGGCAATCTCGCCCTCCACGTAAGGGCGGATGAAGCTGTCGAAGGGGATCGAGGCCGGTGAATTCAGCATGCATGTTGACACGATCCCACTATAGACCGGGCTGTCGACGCCCAGGGCCTTGAGCCCGCCCATGGACTTACGCATCTCGGCGCTGACAAGGCCGACCTTGTAGCCGCCGACGTGACCGAGGCCGCGCGTGGCGAGCCAGTTATACAGGGCATCCTGGACCAGATAGGCCGACACCTCGTCTGGCGGTATGCACGCAGCCGGCAGCTCAGCGAGCTGCCGGCGGTTCAGCCGGGCTTCACCGAGAACATGCGCGGCGCGCTCAATCGAGCATCGCTCCATGCCTCACTATGCTCCCGGGCTGACCTTCATGCGTCGGCGGCGTACCGTCTACTCGCGACACATGACGTCAAGCCATGCATGATGCTGATGGCGTTGCCCGATCTCGCTGGATCGGCCGCCATAGCCGACGCCCGTGGCGTTGTACCGCTCCTTGCCTTTTCCGCGCGCAAGCAGGTTCCACTCGGTGCCCTGGGTGGACAGGCCTTCCTGAACGCGGCGGAACGCCTCCAGATCATCTGACTGCACGAAGGACGATGCGGAGTGCGTGAGGTTCACGTATTTGATGTGGTTCTCGAAAATCTCCGGCGGCGCACCCTTGAACCGTATGGGGAAGATGCGGACCTCCGTCCGGTCGACCGAGATCGGAATGATCACCCGGATGCAGTTCTGGACGAACAGAATGTCCATGGTCGGGAAGATCGTGATGTTGTGATATCGCTGCTTCAGGATCTCGTGCGTTCGTGTCTCGCCGTGCCGCTTGACCAGCAGCGCGCGGTACTCGTCCACCGCGCCACCGGTCGGCTCCTCCGGGAGCATGCTGTCCGTGCCGCTGTGGCCGTTTGGAAACGTGAAGACGCCGAGGTTGAGGATGACGGGCGCGCCGGTCTCGTCGGTGAACGCAGCTTTTCCGTGGGCTTCCCCGGGCCGGCGATGAAATTGCCGACCATTTGGCCCAACGGTGGATGCGTGGGTCGCCATCGTGTGATAGGAGTCCGTCAGGTTCTCGACCTGGTGCTTCCAATTGCCCGCGTAATCGTAGCGATGGCACCCGCCGGCGAATTCCACCTCGCCCTCGGGAGAGCCGTCAACGATGTCGTCCATTCCGCTGCGCGCCTCGCCCAAGTATTCAAGCAAATTCGGTCCGTCCTCGGCCAGACTGGCAAAGACGAAGCCGCGATAGGCTGCGACCCGCGCCACCGGGATCATGCCGAGCTTCGGATCTTTGAGATTGCAGTCAGGGGGATATTCGTCCGGGAGGGGCACGGCGGCCAAGCGTCCATCGGTGTCGTAGACCCAGCCGTGATACATGCAGCGAAACGTCCGGGCGTTCCCGCTCTCTTCGTTCACGACCCGAGCGCCCCGGTGTCCGCAACGATTGTAGAGGACGTGTATCGCGCCGTCGGTGTGACGGACCATGACCACGGACTGGGTCCCGATGCGGGTGCTGAAAAAATCGCCGGGCTTGGCAACCTGGCTCTCATGACCGACGAAAATCCAGAGGCGGCCGAACACGCGCTCCATCTCGAGCACGAAAATATCGGGGTCGACGAACACATTGCGATGGATGCGATCATCCCTGACGAGCGCGCGCAAGTCGTTCACCTCGTAATGCCCCATCGCCTATTCTCCGTTATTAAGGTCCATTCGATCCCATGGCCTTCGTGACCCTGGCTTGATCCGCGCCGCAGAGCCGAGAGGGGATACTTATGCTCGCGACCGTTTATAGATTGTCGCATATTTTTGCAGTTGCGTTCCCCAAAGTCAATTGATTCCCGCAGCTCCTGAGATTCGGAGTAGGTACCGACCAAGTCTGCGGTGCGGGAGGCACGGCGGCACCAGTTTTGGCCGGGACGCTGTGCGGGAACGATGTGAGCGCTGGGGACGGGCCGGCTATCCGGCCAAGTGCTGGCGGAAGCGCTGGGCCAGCGGCAGTACAGATGGTCTTGACCGGAACGGCGCAGGCGTGGGCGAAGTCGAGTGTGCCGCGGCCGCGGGTTTCGCCGAGGCAACGTCAGTTAGCGGCGGCGAAGCAGTGGACGCCGAATCGACCTGGTGGGCGGTTTTGTTCCTAAACAGACAGTATTGGGTCAACTCCCCTCTTTCGGCAACAGGAAACAATCGGTGATTCCCCAGCGCACGTCGACGTGTTCGCCTTCGACCGGCGCCATATGGGCGCCTTCATGCTCTACGAAAATGGCCTGCGCGACGGCGCTCGAGAGAGAGACCGACCAGGTCGAGCCGAAATAGGTCGATTTCTCGATCCGCGCAGGCAGACGATTGGGCTTGTCGCCGTTGAGCGAGGCGCGCTCGGGCCGAAAGCCGAGAAGGCACGGCGCGCCCGAATCGAACTTTACACTGGCGGAGCGTCTTTTGACCTGGAAAGTTAGGTCGCGCAGCACGACGGAGCGAACCGTAAAGATTTCGCCGGCGTCGTCGTAGGAGACGACCTCGGCATCGAGAAAATTGGTCCGGCCGATGAAGTTCGCCACGTAGGCGCTGTTGGGCTGCTCATAGAGCTGGATCGCCCCATCCAGTTGCAGGACCCGGCCGTCCTGCATGACGGCGATCCGATCAGACAGGCTGAGTGCCTCGCTCTGATCGTGGGTCACGTAAAGCGTGGTGATGCCCAGCGTCTCCTGAACGCGCTTGATTTCGATCTGCAACTCCTGCCGGAGTTTGAGATCCAGCGCGCCCAACGGCTCATCGAGCAGAAGAATCGCGGGACGAATAACCACGGCACGCGCCAGCGCCACGCGCTGCTGCTGCCCGCCCGACATATTCCGGGGTTGTTGATCGGCCAGATGACTGAGATGGACCAACTCCAGCGCCTCGCCGACGCGCACGCGGACCTCATCGGCCGGAACCTTTCGAATGCGCAGCCCGAAGGAGACATTTTCCGCCACGGTCAGGTGAGGGAACAGGGCATAGGATTGGAACACCATGCCGGTGTTGCGGCGATACGAGGGAACGCGGCTGACATCGGCGTCGCCGATCCAAACCGTTCCCTCATCTGGATGGACGAATCCGGCGACGATCCGGAGCATGGTGGTCTTGCCGCAGCCGCTTGGCCCGAGCAGAGTCAGGAATTCGCCCTCGCGGAGCGTGAAGCTGACTCCGGCGACGGCCACATAATCCCCATAGCGCTTAACGACGTTTTCTAACTTCACTTCAGACATTGAGTCCAGCTGCTTTCAATGATTCGGGAAGATTCAACAGAAGTGGCCCCGCAAATCTGAACATCGCTATAAGTGGAAACTCCGGGCATGAAGCTGGGCCGAAATCGGTTTGGCGAGAAGGAGTTTTCGATGGTCAAGAAATCAGCGCGGCGTACTCGCCGCACCCACACGCCGGTATTCAAGGCGCGCGTGGCCCTTGCCGCTTTGCGCGAGGACAAGACGTTGGCAGAGCTGTCCAAGCAGTTTGAGCTGCACGCCAACCAGATCACCGAATGGAAGCGGCAACTGGTCGAACATGCTGTCCATGCCTTCGGCGGCAACGCCGATGCGCCCGAGCCGGCGGACTTGGCGCCGCTGCACGCCAAGATCGGCCAATTGGCCATGGAGAATGATTTTTTGGAAAGCGCGCTCACCAAGGCGGGATTGCTGAGCGAAAAGCGATGATTGACCGTGAGCACGAATTGAGCATCACACGCCAGGCCCAGCTGCTGGGCATGAGCCGCGGCTCGGTGTACTACCTGAGCCGCCCGGTCAGCGCGGCCGACCTGGAGCTGATGCGAAGGATCGACCGGCTGCACCTGGAGCACCCCTTCATGGGCACTCGCATGCTGCGCGATCAGCTCGCGCGCGATGGCATCCAGGTGGGCCGGCGCCACATCGGCACGCTGATGCGCCACATGGGCATCGAATCGTTGGCGCCTCAGCCAGGCACCAGCAAGCGCAATCCGGGCCACAAGATCTACCCCTACCTGCTGAGGAAGCTGAGCATCACGCGGGCCAATCAGGTCTGGGCGCTGGACACCACCTACATCCCGATGGCCCGAGGCTTCGTGTACCTCACCGCCGTGGTGGACGTGGCCAGCCGCAAGGTGCTGGCGCACAGGGTGGCGATCACGCTGGAGGCGATCCACGCCAAGGAGGTGATCGAGCTGGCCTTGGCCCGTTACGGCGTGCCCGAGATCGTCAACACCGACCAGGGCAGCCAGTTCACGGCCGAGGAGTTTACCGACGTTGTACTGGCCGCCGGTTGCAAGCTGAGCATGGATGGGCGCGGTGCCTGGCGAGACAACGTCTTCGTCGAGCGCGTGTGGCGCAGCGTGAAGTACGAGCGGGTGTACCTGAAAGCCTACGACAGCGTGAGTGCGGCCAGAGCCGACATTGCCGACTACATCAACTGGTACAACGCGCAGCGGCCTCATTCGAGCCTGGAGCGGTTCACGCCCGATGAGAAATACTTTGGCGACCTGCCGCACTTGAAGCTGGCCGCGTAAGATGAAATCCCTGGTGCGCCCCGAGTTGCCCACCGCGTCGGTCGGTTCGTCGCAAGCGACCACCGCCGCCGTGGACAACTCTGCACCGTTGGCAACCCGCCCGCAGTCCACTTATAAATCGGGGAAAGTTGTTCAAACAAACGGAGCCACTTCTAACTGCAGTCTGGCGAAGTGGACTGACAGGCTTAGAACGGCACCGCAAGCGCGGGGAAGACGCCGTCGCAATTGATCAGATCGACGCGCTTCATCACAATCTCGAAACCATTGGCGTTTCGGCGCAGCGCGTGTAGGCACCGGCCGCCGTAAATCCGCTGCCCCAGGTCTAACCGGTATTCCAGCATGGAAAAGCTGCATTCGACATTGTAAAGCCCGCGGCCGCCGGGCATGACCATCACGCGCGAGAGAACGTGACAGACGCGCGAGGCCGGGGTCTGCACGTGAATCAGCGGATGGCGCAAGCGGGACACGCGCACCTTAATGGACGCCTTGTCGTCATAGAAGAGGGAGACATGGGTCGCCGGGCTTTCCTGGTTGGGGATCGCGGGTACCCAATAGACGCCATCCGCTGCGAAAAGATCGGACCACTCCTCGTATCGGTGTTCGTCGAGCAAACGCGCTTCGTGCAATACGAAATCTTCCAGCTCCTCCCGGAGAGCTCGGGGATTTGTATCCGGGGAATCCGCATTTTCCTCTACGCGCAATGCTGACGTCATGTTGCTCCTTCTTTGGTATCCCGCGGCGACCATCTGAAGTTACTGATCTAGAAAGTCCATGCAGGTTGGATGACCGTATGTTACGCCCCGCGCTGATTTAGACAGTAGGTCCCAAGCTATTCGAGTGTGAAATGGAGAGCCTGTCCCACGGCATATTCGAAGGTGCAGGGTCCTGAGGAAACGCGGGACGTGAGGGAGTGCCGCCGGCTCGATCGTTCAGTTGTTGAATTGAGCGCCCACGGTGGACATCTGGGCTGCCCACAGGACGAGCCTGTGGACAGTCGGCGGTGCCGATGCCCCAGTTGCCCACCGCTCCCCGAGTGCTGACGCCTTGCATGTGGATAACGACGGTG
>JBCKPE010000094.1:0-7665 GCA_038901875.1 Burkholderiaceae bacterium | reverse complement strand
GCGACCCTGCAGCAACCGGTAGCCGCGCTGCGCCATGACCCGCGCTTCCGTTTCGTCGTGCGTCACCAGAATGGCCGCGATGCCGGTTTCCCTGATGCGTTGCGCGAACTCCTCACGCAGCGTTTGCCGCAATTCGGCGTCCAGCGCCGAGAACGGTTCATCCAGCAGCAGCAGGCGTGGAGCCGTGATCAAGGCCCGCGCCAGGGCAACGCGCTGCTGCTCGCCGCCAGACAGAGTCCACACCTGATGCCGGGCGTGCGCGCCCAATCCAAACTGGGTCAGCAGGGCCAGCGCGCGGGCGCGCGCGTCGCGCCGCCTCAATCGCTGCTCGATCAGGCCAAAGGCGACGTTGTCCAGCACGTTCAAATGCGCGAACAGCGCGAAGTCCTGAAACATCAAGGCAAAGCGGCGCCGCTCCGGCGGCTCATCGCTGATGTCCACGCCGTCGAACCAGACCGTCCCAGCGTCCGGCGCTTCCAGCCCGGCAACCATCTTCAGCAGGGTGCTCTTGCCGCTGCCCGAGGGGCCGAGCACGGCCACGGTCTCGCCCTCTCCGACCTCCAGGCTCAATGCGTCGGCCAGCAACCAACGGTCGCCGTCGCGGCCATGGAAGGTTTTGCTGATGGATTTGATTTGCAGCATGGCGTTTCAGACGCGGATCACCGTCGAGCGTCCTGGTCCGCCGTCGGGCCGGCGCCGCATCTCGCTCTCCGGCCGTCCCGCGCGCTCGATCAGCAGGAAGGCGGCAAGAGCCAGCGCCATCAACAGGCAGGCCAGCAGCAGCGCCGCTTCCAGATTGGCCGCGCCGGGGCGCCCCAGCCGCTGGTAGATCAGCGTCGTCAGCGTGGCCCATTCCGGGCGAGACAGAAACAACGTGACGGCAAACTCGCCCAATGCTGTTGCCGCCGCGAAGGCCATGCCACGCCGCAGCGCCGGCGCCACCGCGGGCAGCACGACGCGCCAGAAGGCCCGCGCCGGCGTGCAGCCCAGCGTGCGAGCCACCTGCTCAAGTTGCGGCGGCAGGCTGTCGAGCGCGCTGCCCAACGCCTGGGCGACGAACGGGTAGGCCAGCATGGCGTAGGCGGCCAGCAGCAGGGACAGACTGGCGCTCCACGTTGGATAGAGCAATAGCAGGCCCAGCGCCACGGTCACCGGCGACACGACAAAGGGCAGGAAGGCAAGCGCCCGCAGCCAGGCATGGCGGCGCGCGGCCAGCGCATGAGCCAGTCCCAGCAGGGTCGCCAGCGCCAGCGCCACGGCCGAAAAACGCAGCGAGTTCCAAAGCGCGGCCAGCGTGTCGTCCTCCAGCAGCACGGACCAGGGTTCGGCGCCGGCGCCGAGCAGCCGAAACACCAGGGCCAGCAGCGGCGCCGCGCACAGCAGCAGCAATATCAACATGGCGCCGGCCAGCATGGCCCACTGCCACGCGCCGGCCGGACGTTGCCTGGGCACGGCATCGCTACGCGAAGGCACTCCCAGACGGCGCTCGACCTGCGCATAGCCCCAGGCCGCAGCGCCGGTAAACAGCAGCATGCAAAGCGCCAGCGCGCTGGCTTCGGCCAGTTTCAGTTCGTGCGCCACCAGGGTGTAGATCTCGACCTCGATGGTGGCAAAGCGCTGGCCGCCGAGAATCAGCGCCAGGCCGAAGCCGGAAAAGCAGTAGAGAAACACCAGACACAGCGCCGCACTCAGCCAGGGCAACACCGCAGGCCATTCAACGCGCCAGAAGGCGCGCCAGGGTGTTGCCCCCAGCGTGCGGGCTGCTGCCAGGCTGGCGGCGCTGGTGCTCGACAGGCCATCGACCCCGGCACGAACCACCAGGCACAGGTTAAAGAACAGGTTGCCGTAGAGCAGCAGCCAGGGCGTGTCCTGCAAATTGGGACCGAGGCCGCGCGGACCCATGAGCGCCAGCACACCCAGCGCCGCCACCAGCGTCGGAACGACAAAGGGCAGCATCAGCAGGCGTAGCACCAGCGTTCGCCCGGCGAATTCGAAACGCGCCAAAACCCAGGCCAGCGGCAGGCCAAGCGCCAGCGCGAGCAGGCAGGTGGCGCCGGCCTGCAGCAGCGTCCATGTCAGTCGCCAGCGCAGGTAGTCGTCCTGCAGCAGTGCAACAAGGGTGCTCCCCAGCGCACCACCACCGCCCTCCCACATCAAGCGCAGCACCGGGCCGGCCACCAGCAGCGCCAGGAAACCGAGCGGCAACAGCCCAAGCAGGAATGCCGCCGTCCCCGGCCGCGAGCGCAGGGTCATCGCGCTACTTCAGCACCACGCGAATCCAGCGATCAACCCAGCCGCTGCCCTTCTGTGCAATGGTCTCAGGCGTCGGGTTGTCAAACGTGGTCGGCTCGTTGGCATGGCGCATCACCTCATGCCGCGCCACGCCGGGCTCGACCGGAAACATCCACATCGTCGTTTGCAGCGCCTGCTGCACAGGGCCTGAGCGCATGAACTCGATGAAGCGGCCGGCCGCTTCACGTTGCGCCCCGCCGCGCAGCAGTGCGACGCCCTCCACCTGGCGGAACACGCCGCCTTTCAGAAACAGGCTGGCGGTCGGCGGCTCGCTGAGTTTCTCCTTGCTGTAGAACACCTCGGCGGCCGGGCTGGTCGCGTAACTGACGATGATCGGACGGCCCCCGCCGTTGCGCGAGAAATCGGTGTAATAGGCTTCACTCCAACCCTTGGCAACCTTCAGGCCATTGGCGCGCATGGCGGCCCACCATTCGAAGGCCCGTTCTTCACCGAGCCCGGTCACCGTCGCCAGCATGAAGGCGTAACCCGGGCTTGAGGTCGCCGGGTTCTGCACCACCAGCAGGTCGCGATACGCCGGCAGCGCCAGATCGGCCAGCGTCTTGGGCAGGGCCAGGCCGGACTTGGCGAACCAGGCGCGGTCGTAGTTGAGCGTCACGTAACCGTAATCGACCGCCACCATGCCCGCCAGCGGCACTGCCACCGCTCGGCGCGAGGCGGCGCCCTGGTAGGGCTCCAGCAAGTTGGCGGCCTGCGCCTTGACGACCAGCGCGTTGTCGATGCCGAACACCAGGTCGGCGATCGGCTGCTCGCGCGTCAGGATCAGCTTGTTCAGCATCTCGCCGGCGTCGCCGGCCTTGATCACGCTGAGCTTGACGCCAGCCTCGGCCTCGAACTGCGCCAGCAGCGGCTTCGGCAGGGAAAAAGAGTTATGCACCAGCAGCCGCAGTTCCGGCTGCGCCTGAGCCTTGGCCGCCACGGGCGACAAGGCCAAGAGCAGCCACAACATCACGGCCGCCACGGTGGTGAAAAACGGGAAGCGGGAAAGGGTTCGACGCGGTTTCATGGCAAGCTTCCTTTCAGTTCGCCCGCATCGGGGGCCTGAAAGGACGGCTTGAAACTGAGGAACCGTCCATCACGCTCCCTACGCTGGCATGACCCAGATCAGGTGAGTGGGGTATTTCTCAGTCGGCCTGGCAAGCTGCCTGCGCCGACACCCCCGGTGAAGTGGGTAGTGTACTGCGCCCCTTGAGCCGTCGCGCTGCTGCGCTAGCGGCAGACGTTGGATTTAGTCGCCGCAGCGTCGCGCCTGTGCAACTGCGCAGCGGAGGCGACTCAAACTCAGGCCTCCACTTTGCAGCTTCGCAGGCAAGACGTTCCGGCCTGAGTCGCCGCAGCGCAAGCGCCTGTGCAACTGCGCAGCGTAGGCGACTCAAGCTCAGTCCGTGGCTCGTCACGAGGCTGGCGCCACACCTCAAGCAACACATGCATTTTCTAGGCTAAGTGCCTAATTTAGAACGCTTTTCCGATTTGTGTCGGTTCTGTTCTCGCTTCTAAGTCATTGATTCCATTGCGAAATTTTGTGCCGCTCGGGAGGTGGCAGAGGTGTCAATACCTGCTAAAGTGCAAAAAAGTGCAATTTAGTGGGAACATCGCTCGCTCGCACCCGATGTTCCACGGGTTTGTTTCATCAAGGGTTCGATTTCGTGTTTCAAGGCGCTTCATCGTTGAGTCTGGATGTCAAGGGGCGTCTGTCCGTGCCGACTCGGCATCGTGATGTGCTCGGCGCAACCGCTGCTGGCCAACTCACGCTGACCAAACATCCCCATGGTTGCCTGATGCTTTTCCCGCGGCCGGAATGGGAGAAATTTCGTGACCGCATCGCTGCTCTTCCAATGGCTGCGCAATGGTGGAAGCGAATTTTTCTTGGCAACGCCATGGACATGTCGATGGACTCCACCGGGCGCGTGTTGATTTCGCCTGAGCTGCGTAGCGCCGCAGGCATCAAGCGCGAGGTCATTCTGCTCGGGATGGGGAATCACTTCGAGCTGTGGGACAGCGGCTGCTACCAGACCCGCGAGGCCAAGGCGCTGCAGGGCGAGATGCCTGATGTCTTCAAGGACTTCTCTTTTTGAGCGCACCAGGTGACATCGCGCTGGCAGCATACAAGCGTCCTGCTGCAGGAGGCGGTGGGCGCCCTGTTCGAGATCGAGCCGGGTTCGAGCGCGAGCGGGTCGGACACGGCGAATGGCGTCTTTGTCGATGCAACTTTTGGACGTGGCGGGCATTCACGCCTGATTCTGGAGCGGCTTGGCAGCCAGGGACGCCTGATCGCTTTCGATCAGGATCCCGAGGCGGTGCAGTCCGCCGCATCACTGCACGACCTACGCTTTCAGATGCGGCACGAAAGATTCAGCCAACTGGGCACACTGCCCGCGCGCAGCGTGCGCGCCATGTTGCTCGATCTGGGGGTCAGCTCGCCGCAGATCGACAACCCCGAGCGTGGCTTCTCGTTTCGCTCCGAGGGTCCGCTGGACATGCGCATGGACCCGAGCCGGGGTGTCAGCGTCGCGCAGTGGCTGGCGCAGGCCGAACTGGAACAGATTGCGCAGGTGATCCGTGACTATGGCGAAGAACGGTTTGCTGTTCCGATTGCAAAGGCGATTGTTGCTCGCCGAAAAGAGCGCGGTCCCCTATCACGGACCTCCGAGTTGGCCCAACTCGTGGCGGGCGCGGTCAGGACCCGCGAGCCGGGGCAGGACCCGGCAACGCGCACCTTTCAGGCTTTTCGGATTTACATCAATGCCGAACTTGAAGAGCTGCGACAGGCGTTGCAGGCCAGCCTCGACGTGTTGCTGCCCGGAGGCCGCTTGGTCGTCATCAGTTTTCATTCGCTGGAGGATCGCATCGTCAAACAGTTCATGGCACGCCACAGTCGGGAACAGGTCGATCGCCGCTCGCCAGGATGGATGACCCAGGGTCCGGCGGCGATGAAGCTGCGCAGTCCGCTGCGGCGCAAACCCGGCCCGGCCGAAATTGCGGCCAACCCGCGCGCGCGCAGCGCCGTCATGCGCGCGGCCTGGAGAACCGACGCATGACGGATGCTGCCAACGGGGGCGGGGCATGACACGACTGCAGCTGGCGCTGGTTCTGGCTTCACTGTTGAGCGCGCTGCTTCTGGTGCGCACCCAGTACGAGTCGCGAACGCTGTTCAGCGCACTGCACCGGGCGCAGGCCGAGGCGCGCCGGCTCGAGATCGAGTATGAAAGTCTGCAGCTGGAGCGCCGGGCCCAGGCGACGCCGCTGCGTGTCGAGAAGCTGGCGCGCGAGCAGCTGCAGATGCGCAACCCGTCACCGGCCATCACGCAGTATGTGGATCGTGCGGCCGCCAGTCCCAGCAACGCGGCAAGCGCGCCATGAGCGGGGTCGGCTGATTCAGGCACAGACACAGCATGAGCAAGAGCGTGTTGTTCACCCTGAGTCCGCTGCTGGCTTCGCCGACGCCGGTCTGGCGCAGCCGGCTGGTGGTGGCGCTGTTGGCGCTGGGCTTTCTTGGACTGGCTGGGCGTGCCGCCTATGTGCAGGTCTTCGACAACGATTTCTACCAGCGCCAGGGCGAGGCGCGATTTGCCCGCACCCTTGAATTGCCGGCGAATCGAGGCCGCATTCTGGATCGCAATGGCCTGATCCTCGCCTCCAGCGTCCCCGTGCCCAGCATCTGGGCCCTCCCTGAAATGGTCGATGCCGACCCCGAGCAACGTGCCCGGCTCGCGGCCCTGCTGCAGATCAAGCCGGCGGAATTGCAGGAGAAGCTCGCTGACGCGGACAAGACCTTTGTCTGGCTGAAGCGCCAGATCGACGAAAGCAGCGCGCGGCAGATCCAGGCCCTCGGTTTGAAGGGCGTCTACATGCGCGAAGAGTACCAGCGCAAGTACCCGGAGGGCGAGGCGGCGGCGCACATCGTCGGCTTCACCAACGTCGAGGATCGCGGGCAGGAGGGCGTCGAACTGGCCTTTCAAAACCAGCTGGCGGGGCGACCCGGATCGCGGCGCGTCATCAAGGACAGGCTCGGTCGCGTGGTCGAGGACGTGGGTGAGCAGATCCCGCCGGCCGCGGGGATGGATATTGAACTGAGCATTGACAGCAAGGTGCAGTTCTTTGCCTATCAGAAGCTGCGCGACGCGGTGCTCGAGCACAAGGCCAAGGCCGGCAGCGTGGTGGTCCTTGACGTGCTCAGCGGCGAGGTGCTGGCGCTGGCGAACTACCCGAGCTACGTGCCGGACCGGCGACAGAACCTGACCGGGGCACAGTTGCGCAATCGGGCCTTGACCGACACCTTCGAGCCTGGCTCGACGATGAAACCCTTCGTCATTGCGCTGGCGCTGGAAAAGGGCATGGTGACGCCGGAAACGCCGATCCAGACCGCGCCGGGCCGTATCAACATCGGCAGTGCGACGATTTCCGACGCCCATCCCTACGGCGTGCTGACGGTGAACGAAGTGATCCAGAAGTCGAGCAACGTTGGCACGGTGAAGATGGCGATGCAGATGCAGCCGCGCGAGATGTGGGAGATGTACAGCCTGCTCGGGTTTGGCAGCAAGCCGGCGTTGCCTTTTCCTGGCGCCGTCAGCGGACGGCTGCGCGCCCACAAGACCTGGCGTCCGATTGAGCAGGCGACGCTCAGTTACGGCTACGGCCTGTCGGCCAGCCTGTACCAGTTGGCCCAGGCCTACAGCGTGTTCGCGCGCGACGGGCAGATGCTTCCATTCAGCCTGTTGAAAGCGCACGAGCCGGGCAGCGGCGTGCAAGTCATGCAAGCCGGCCATGCCGATGCGGTGCGCCTGATGTTGCACATGGCCGCGGGTCCGGGCGGGACCGCGCCCAAAGCGCAGGCGATGGGCTACTCGGTAGGAGGCAAGACCGGCACCACGCGCAAGCAGGAGGGCAAGGGCTACGCCGACAAGAAGTACCGCAGTTTCTTTGTTGGCATGGCACCCATCGAGAAGCCGCGAATTGTCGTCGCCGTGATGCTCGATGAGCCGAGCAACGGAAAGTATTTTGGTGGCGATGTTGCGGCGCCGGTGTTCAGCCAGACGGTGCAGCAAACCCTGCGCCTGCTTGGTGTGCCGCCCGACATGGCGGTGAAGCCGCAGGTGCAGGCCGCTGCCGTGGAGGAGTCACTGCGATGACCGGACCGTTGCAGTTGCTGCAGGATCCGGCGCGGGCCGCAAGTTGGCTGCGCGAGCGGGTCACGGGCACGCTGCATGCCGACAGCCGGCAACTTGCCCCGGGCGATGGCTTCCTGGCTTGGCCGGGTGCCTGGAGCGACGCACGGACGCATGTGCGCTCGGCGCTGGCGCTTGGCGCGCGCGCCTGCCTGGTCGAGGCTCAAGGGGTGGAAGGATTCGGCTTTGA
>JBCKPE010000093.1:0-7676 GCA_038901875.1 Burkholderiaceae bacterium | reverse complement strand
CTGAAGATCGGCACCATCGTCAGCCTGATCGAGCATCGCAGCCGCCATGAGTCGCTGGTGCAGGAGATCGGCCGGCGGCCCTTGCATACGGTCCATGGCCTGTTCACCGCCTACGCTTTTCGCGATGGCCCGGGCCAAGGCCTGCACCTGGCCCTGGTGCTGGGCCAGTGGGAACCCTCCGATGTGGTGGTGGCACGGGTGCACGAACCGCTCTCGGTGCTGGACGCCCTGGAGACCGATCGTTCCATGCATTCCTGGGGGCTGGACGCCAGCCTGCGGCGCATCGCTGCCGAGGGCCGGGGTGTTGCTGTCTTGCTCAACTGCGGCGAAAGCGCAGCCCAGTTGCTGGCGCAGTTTGAGGGCAATGCCACACCGGCGCAGAGCCCGCAACGCGGCGGACCGATGGACCTCAGGCAGTACGGCATTGGTGCGCAGATCCTGCGCCATTGCGGGGTGCACCGGATGATGCTGTTGGGCACGCCGAGGCGCATGCCGAGCATGGCCGGTTACGGACTTGAAGTTGTCGGATACACCACAAAGGAATGAAACTTGTTTGGCGCAGATAAAGGCAGACCCGTGGCGGCTGAGGCCATGCTCGACGGCAGCAATCTCTATATCGGCATCGCTCAGGCGCGCTTCAATCCAAGCGTGACCGAGGCCCTGGCCACGGCCTGCAAGGACGAATTGACTCAACTCGGCGTGCTGGAAAAAAACGTCGATCTGGTGCAGGTCCCGGGCGCGCTGGAGCTGCCCGTGGCCCTGCAGGCGATGGCCAAACAACATCATTACGACGCCCTGATCGCGCTGGGCTGCATCATTCGTGGCGAAACCTACCACTTCGAGCTGGTGGCCAATGAGTCCGCCGCCGGTGTCAGCCGGGTCGCGCTGGATGGGCAGATTCCCATTGTCAACGCCATCCTGACCTGCGAGAACCTGGAGCAGGCGCTCGCGCGGCAGGATGAAAAGGGACGCGACGCGGCCCGGGTGGCGGTTGAAATGGCGAACCTGATGGGCATCCTGTCATGAGCGCGGCGAAGAAGACGGACGCAACGGTCGCCGCCGCCACGCAGGCTCCGGCCACGGCGCCGCGCAAGGCAGGCGCCAGGTCAAGCCGGACCCGTGCCCGCGAGTTCGCCCTGCAGGGCCTGTACCAGCATCTGGTTGGTCGTAATCCGGCCGAGGCCATCGACAGCTTCACCCGTGACCTGGCGGGCTTTCACAAGGCTGACGAGCGGCATTACAAGGCTCTGCTTCTTGGCTGCATCCGCGAGTCGGCGCAGCTTGACGCACTGATCACACCCCGGCTCGACCGCAAGCTGGCCGAAATTTCTCCAGTCGAGCGCTCCATCATGTGGATCGGCGTCTACGAGCTGCAGCATTGCCCGGACGTGCCCTGGCGCGTGGTGCTCAACGAGTGCATCGAGCTGGGCAAGTCCTTCGGCGGCAGCGACGGACATAAGTACATCAATGCCGTGCTGAGCCGCATCGCTCCCGACCTCCGAGCGGCCGAAGTGGCCAGCGACCCGGGCCGGCGCGCCTAGGGCCTGTTCACAACATGAACCAGGAACTGTCCGTCCTTCATCTGCTGCTCAACGCAAGTTGGGTGGTGAAGCTGGTGGTGCTGCTGCTGGTGGGTGTCTCCATTGCCAGTTGGGCAGCCATCTTTCGCAAGATGTTCGCGGTGAAAAAGGTGAATCTTCTGAACGAGGAATTCGAGCGCGAGTTCTGGAGTGGCTCGAACCTCACCGAGCTTCTTGCGCGCGGAGGTAAAAGCCCGGAAACCAGCGGACCGATGGAGCGCATCTTTTCCAGCGGCATGCGTGAGTTCCAGAAGTTGCTGCAACTGCACACGAGCCGGCGCATCCAGGATCAGGGCGCGCTGATGGACGGCGCCAGGCGCGCCATGCGCGCGAGTTTTCAGCGTGAGCTCGACGTGCTCGAACTCAACCTGTCGTTTCTTGCCTCGGTCGGTTCGGTGTCGCCCTATGTCGGCCTGTTCGGCACGGTCTGGGGCATCATGCACGCCTTCACCGGCCTGGCCAACCTGCAACAGGTCACCCTGGCCAGCGTGGCGCCGGGCATTGCCGAGGCGCTGGTGGCCACCGCCATCGGACTGTTCGCGGCAATTCCTGCCGTGCTTGCCTACAACCGCTTTGCTCACGACGTGGACCGGGTGGCGACTCGCCTGGAGACTTTCATCGAAGAGTTCTCCAACATTCTGCAGCGCAACGCCGGGGCCCAGATGAACCCGGTCGCGCCGCCGCACTGACATGCCCGCCACCATGAGCCGCGGACGGCGGCGCCGCACCATCAGTGAAATCAACATGGTGCCTTTCATCGACGTGATGCTGGTGCTGCTGATCATCTTCATGGTGACCGCGCCACTGATCGCGCCGAGCCTGATCGAACTGCCCTCGGTCGGCAAGGCGGGCCGGCCACCCGATCAGGTGATTGAGATCGTCATCGGCAAGGACGAGTCACTGCAGATGAAGCTCGCTGGCAATTCGAGCAACGTCGCGCTGCGCGACCTGGTCAGCCGGGTGCAGCAACAGCAACAGACGGTGGACGCGGGCAAGAGCGCCGTGGTCATCAGCGCCGATCGCAGCGTCAAGTACGAAACCGTGGTCAAGGTGCTGGACCTGCTGCAACGCGCGGGCATCAGCCGCGTTGGCCTGTCGGTGCAACTCAACCCCTGACCTTCCATGAACGCCGTGGCCCAGCCACTGAGCTACGCACCGCCGCCACCGGCGGGCATGTTTCGTTCGCTGGTCATGGCGATCTTTGTCCACCTGCTGCTGCTGGTCGCGCTGACCTGGGGCATTAGCTGGAACCATCGCGCGAATGAACTGAGCGTGGAGGCCGAGCTGTGGTCGGCTCTGCCACAGCAGGCCGCGCCAAAAGCGCTTGAACTGCCAGCGGTACCCGTCGTCGTGGCACCTGCAGCCAAGCCAGAGCGCAACGAGGCCCAGATCGTCATCGAGCGCGACAAGCGACGGGCAGCGAAAGAAAAACTTGAGGCGGAGCAGGCGCGCAGACAAGAGCAGCAAAAACGCGAAGTGGCGGAGAAGAAGGAAAAACAACTCGCGCGCGAACGGGCGCTGCAGCAGGAGCTGGCCGAAAAGCAGCGCGCAGAAACATTGCAGGCGAAGCGCCTGGAAGCCGAGCGCGCTGCGAACATCCAGCGCATGCTCGGGCAGGCCGGAAGCAGCAACGCCAACGCAAGCGGCATGGCGGCCCGTTCGGCCGGCCCCTCGGCAAGCTACGCCGGACGCATCCGCGCACGGATCAAGCCCAACATCGTCTACAGCGACGATAGCCCGGGTAATCCAGTGGCCGAGGTCGAGCTGAGAACCGCGCCCGACGGCACCATCATCGGCCGCAGGTTGCTCAAATCCAGCGGCCAGCCGAGCTGGGACGAGGCGGTGCTGAAAGCCATCGACAAGACGGAAACGCTGCCGCGCGATGTGGATGGCCAGGTTCCGGCGCTGATGGTGATCGTTTTTCGGCCCAAGGAATAGCGCGCAGCGGGCGCCGGCCCTCACCCCAACCCTCTCCCGCAAGCGGGAGAGGGAGCCACAAACGCTCTACTCGTAGACGATGCTGGCCTGGCCGTTACCGGCCTGCGCCATCCAACTGGCAAGCGCTGCGTCACTCGGGTAAAAGCGCGCGGCGTCGCCCAATTGCAGTTCGGCCTTTGCCGACCCGCGCTGCACCACCATGCGCACGCCGAGTCCGCGCACCCGCTCGCCCTGCTCCGAGTTCTCGCGCTGCGCTGGAAAGGACTGCAGGATCTGCGTCACGTTGGGCAGCCGCCCGTTGACGCAGACACGCAGGAATTTGCCAAAACGGCAGCGCGCCGCGCTCAGGTCCCAGATCTGGTTCACCTGAAGACCAAATCCGCCAGTGGCACGGTCCGGTTTCAACCTGCCATTGACGATAACCAGATCGTCCTCCTTGAGCAGTTGGCGCGACGTATTGGCAAGCGCTTCGTCCATCGATGCATCGATGCTGCCGGAGCCGTCGTCGAGTCGAAAGAAGCCGGTCCGTCCGCGCGCCGTGTTGACGAGGCGAAAGTCCGACACGATGCCAGCCAGCAGTTGCGGTTCACGGCTGTCGATCAGGTCAGCAATCCGCCGTTTCGCAAACTGCCGGACCTCGGCCGCCACTTCGTCGAAAAGATGGCCAGTGAGGAAGAATCCCAGTGCGGATTTTTCATGGCCCAGGCGCTCCCTGCTGCTCCAGGGTGTCGCTGTAGCCAGATCCGGCTCCTCATCGCTGCTGCCTGTGACGTCGTCACCATCGAGCAGGTCGAACAGCCCGCCCTGGTTCGCGTTGGCGGCCATGGCATTGGCATAGTCAAGAGCTCGCTCCACCGAGGCCAGCAGCTCGGCCCGGTTCAGATGCAGGCCGTCGAGCGCGCCGGCCTTGACCAAGGCTTCGACCGCGCGCTTGTTCAGTTTGCTTCGATCGACACGGGCGCAAAAGTCAAACAGGTTGCGAAATTCGCCTGCCTCCTGCCGTGCGGCCACGATTGCCTCGATCGCCTGCTGCCCGGTTCCCTTGATGGCGCCAAGGCCATAGCGGATGACCCGGTTCGAGATCGGCTCAAAGGCATAGACGCCCCGATTCAGGTCTGGCCCCTCGAACGCCAGGCCCATCTTTTGCGCATCGGCGAACAACGTCCGGAGCTTGTCCGTGTTGTCCATCTCCACCGTCATGTTGGCGCAGTAGAACTCAGCGCTGTAATGAACCTTGAGCCAGGCCGTTTGATAGGCCAACAGGGCATAAGCGGCAGAGTGCGACTTGTTGAAGCCGTAGCCGGCAAACTTCGCCATCAGGTCGAAGATTTCGTCGGCCTTGGGCTCGGCAATGGCGTTGCGCGCGGCGCCGGAGCGGAACAGCGAGCGCTGCAAGTCCATTTCCACCTTGTCCTTCTTGCCCATCGCCTTGCGCAGCACGTCGGCATTGCCCAGCGAGAAGCCGGCCAGGATCTGCGCCATCTGCATGACCTGTTCCTGATAGACCATGATGCCGTAGGTCTCGGACAGGATCGCCTCGACCCGCGGATCGGGGTACTGCACCGGCTCGCGTCCACTTTTGCGAGCGCTGTAAGCAGGGATCAGGTCCATCGGTCCCGGTCGGTACAGGGCGTTCAGCGCAATCAGATCCTCCAGCCGCGACGGCGGGGCATCACGCAGCAGGCCCTGCATGCCGCGGCTTTCAAACTGGAACACCGCCTCGGTCCTGGCCTCGGCGAACAGCCGATAGGTCTGCGCATCGTCCAGCGGCAGTTGTTCGTAACTGAAATTCTCCTGTCCTGCATGGCGCTTGCGGATCAAATCCTTCGCCAATTCAAGGATGGTCAGGGTGGCGAGACCGAGAAAGTCGAACTTGATCAGCCCCACCGCCTCGACATCGTTCTTGTCGAACTGGCTCATGGCCGCATCGCTGCCGGGCTGCTGATAGAGCGGGCAAAAATCGGTCAGGCGGCCCGGCGCGATCACCACCCCGCCGGCATGCATGCCAACGTTGCGCGTCAACCCTTCGAGCTTCCGCGCCAGTTCGATCAGAGTCTTGACCTCGTCTTCCTTGGCCAAGCGCTCGGCCAGCAGTGGCTCGTCCTTGATCGCCTGGTCGATCGTCACGTGCTGACCCGGTTTGTTCGGTATCAGTTTGCTGATGCTGTCACAGAAGGTGTAGCTCATGTCAAGCACCCGGCCCACGTCGCGAATCGCGGCGCGCGCGGCCATGGTGCCAAACGTGGCAATCTGGCTGACCGCATCCTTGCCGTACTTCTGCTTCACGTATTGGATCACGCGGTCCCGATTTCTCTGACAGAAATCAATGTCGAAGTCGGGCATTGAAATCCGGTCCGGATTGAGGAAACGCTCGAACAGCAGGTTGTATTTCAGTGGGTCCAGATCCGTGATGCCCATCGCGTAGGCGACCAGCGAGCCAGCACCGGAGCCGCGGCCCGGTCCGACCGGGCAGCCGTTGTTCTTCGCCCAGTTGATGAAGTCACTGACGATGAGGAAGTAGCCCGGGTAACCCATCTTCAGAATGGTCGAAACTTCATACTCAAGGCGTTCTTCATAGCGAACGCGCTGCGCCTCACGCTGGGCTGGGTCCGGGTACAACTGCTGCATGCGTTGCCGCAGGCCATCGTGCGCTGCCTGGTGGAAATACGCATCTATGGGAAGTGCAACGCCATCCACTTCGGGTGTTGGGTAGTTGGGCAATTTCGCCTTGTCCAGCTCCAGCGTCAGGTTGCAGCGCTTGGCGATTTCGATGCTGTTGGCCAACGCCGCCGGCAGGTCGGCAAATAGCGTCCTCATTTGCGCCTTGGACTTGAAGTACTGCTCGCGAGTGAACCGGCGCTCGCGCTTCGGGTTGCCGAGAATCTCGCCTTCTGCGATGCAGACCCGCGCTTCGTGCGCTTCGTAATCGTCTTCGGCGGTGAACTGCACCGGATGAGTCGCCACCAGAGGCAGTTGCAACTGCGCCGCCAACTGCACTGCAGCGGCGACATGGGCCGCATCGTCGGCGCGACCGGCGCGTTGAACTTCCAGGTAGAAACGACGCGGGAACCAGGTCGCCAGGCGCAGTGCGATGTCTCGCGCGCGGGCCGGGTCGGCCTGCAACAGGGCCTGACCCACGGCGCCGGCCTGGGCGCCCGACAGCGCAATAAGACCCGCGCCCAACTCCTCAAGCCAGGCCGCCTTGAGCACAGCCTGGCCCCGGACGACGTTGCTGGTCCAGGCCCGCGTCAGCAACTCCGACAGGCTCAGATAGCCGCGATGCTCCTGCACCAGCAGCAACAGGCGCGAGGTCGTGCCGGGTTCGCTGCCCAGACCTTCAAGCGTCACCTCCGCGCCAATCAGCGGCTTGACTCCGCTGGAGCGCGCCGCCTTGTAGAACTTGATGGCGCCAAACAGATTGTTCAGATCGGTGATGGCCAACGCCGGCTGCTTGTCGGCGACGGCGGCGGCAACCACCTGCTCGACCCGATTCGTTCCGTCAACAATGGAAAATTCGGTGTGCAGGCGCAGATGGACGAACATGAGGCCATTGTAGAAAGCTGCGCCGGGTGATCGTTGCTCCAGACTTTCTAGAATCGCAGCGGTGCGCCCCATCCTGAACGTCTCCGCCTACCGATTTGTCGCGCTTGATGCGCCACAGACCCTGCGTGCTGTGTTGCTGGAGCGGGCCAGCGCGCTGGGTCTAAGAGGGACCATCCTGCTGGCCAGCGAGGGCATCAATCTGTTTCTTGCGGGGGCACCCGCTGCGTTGCGCGAGTTCCTGCGCACGCTGCGCGAGGATGCACGGTTTGCCGCGATCGAAGCCAAGGGAAGTTGGTCCGATTCGCAGCCGTTTCGCCGGCTGCTGGTCAAGGTCAAGCGCGAGATCATCCGCATGAACCAGCCGGCCATTCAACCCTCCGAGGGACGCGCAGCAGCACTGGACCCAGTGATCCTGGCCCGCTGGCTCGGTCAGGGTCGCGATGACGAGGGACGCGAAGTTGTCATGCTGGACACGCGCAACGCCTTCGAGGTCGAGCATGGCAGCTTTGAAGGCGCGCTCGACTGGCGCCTCTCCAGGTTCTCCGAATTTCCCTTGGCGTTCCAGCAGCACAGGGATGAACTGGCAGGGAAAACCGTGGTGAGCTATTGCACGGG
>JBCKPE010000092.1:0-7813 GCA_038901875.1 Burkholderiaceae bacterium | reverse complement strand
TGCCGCTACATAGCGTCCCATTCACAGCCGCCAGAAACCCAAGGCATCCGGCCGACACTTGATGAATTGAAGGCCGACTACGCCACGGTCCTTAGGGCTCGCGAGCCCCACAAGGAGTAGCTGCCTCCTGCCTGATCCACGCGCCCGTTCCAAAACCGCAGACGCTTAGCTCGCGGTTTCATAACCGCGCCGGACGTCGTCGGGGCTCACGGGCTTTACCTCCGACGCCGTCACACCCGGCCCCATCGAGAGCGTTTCGACTTCATTGAGCATGCGTGTTGCCGCCGACGTGAAATTGACCAGTGGCGCCGAAAATCACCCCTGGAATCGCGATATGAGAGGATTGGTGCGTGTCTCAATGCGATAGCGCACCTGGGCCAGTCAAATCCGCCACCCCTGGTCAATTTCACGTCGGCGACAACATCAACCTGGCTACGCAAGTTTCCTGATCCCCATTCGGGCAGCCCATTCTATTGGGGGTATTATTGGGGGTATTTATTCCAATTTTACTGATGTCTAAGTGGAATTATCTTAATAAAATCAATAGGATAGACTTTATGAAAGTTCTTATGATCGACAACTACGACAGTTTCACCTACAACATCGTGCAGTACCTGGGCGAACTCGGGGCCGAGGTTGAGGTGTTTCGCAACGACGAGATCACGGTCGAGGGCATCGCCGCGCGGCGGCCGGAGCGGCTGGTGGTCTCGCCCGGTCCCTGTTCACCCGCCGAAGCAGGCATTTCGGTCGAGGCGATCCGCCACTTCGCCGGCAAGCTGCCGATCCTGGGCGTCTGCCTGGGGCACCAGAGCATTGGCGCGGCCTTCGGCGGCAAGGTGGTGCGCGCGCAGCAGTTGATGCACGGCAAGACCAGCCCGATCCAGCACACCGGCAAGGGCCTGTTCGCTGGCCTGCCCAGCCCGTTCAACGTCAACCGCTACCACTCGCTGGCGGTCGAGCGCACCTCCTGCCCGCCCTGCCTAAGGGTCACGGCCTGGACCGAGGACGGTGAAATCATGGGACTGCAGCATGAGACCTTGGCGGTGCAAGGGGTACAGTTCCATCCGGAATCCATCCTGACCGAGCATGGGCACGCCCTGCTGAAAAACTTTCTGGAGCAAACATGACAACGTCGAGCACCGCCGGGCCGCCCCAAGGTGCGAGGGCCCCCTCGGGGGGCAGCGCAGTACACGCAGTGACAAGCGTGGGGGCCAGCACCTTCGTCGATTTGCGCAGCGATACCGTGACCCGCCCGACCGAGGCCATGCGCGCGGCCATGATGGCGGCGCCGCTCGGTGATGATGTGTTCGGCGACGACCCCAGCGTCAATGCGCTGCAAGAGAAGATTGCCGCCATGCTCGGCTTCGAGGCCGCGCTGTTCGTCGCCTCGGGCACACAGAGCAACCTGGTCGGCATCATGAGCCACTGCCAGCGCGGCGAGGAGTACATCGTCGGGCAGATGGCGCACTGTTACCGCATGGAGGCGGGTGGCGCCGCCGTGCTGGGCAGCGTGCAGCCGCAACCCTTGAACAACCAGCCCGATGGCTCGCTCGCCCTGGCGGACATCGAGGCCGCAATCAAGGTCGATGACGCGCATTTCGCGCGGTCCCGCTTGCTGACTCTGGAGAACACGATCGGCGGCCAGCTGCTGCCGTTCGCCTACGTGCAGGAGGCGACCGCGCTCGCCGCCAGGCGCGGCCTGGCGCGGCATCTGGACGGAGCAAGGCTGTTCAATGCGGCGGTGGCGCAGGCGGCCAGCAACGGCGGCGAGGTCCGGGCCGAGGCACGCTCCATCGCGCAATGTTTTGACAGCGCTTCGGTCTGCTTCAGCAAGGGGCTGGGCGCACCGGTCGGCTCGGCCCTGTGCGGTTCGCGCGAGTTGATCGCCAGGGCCAGGCGCTGGCGCAAGATGGTCGGCGGCACCATGCGCCAGTCCGGGTTGCTGGCGGCAGCCGCCAGCTACGCGCTGGACCACCATGTCGAGCGGCTGGACCAGGACCATGCGCTGGCGCGGCGTTTCGCCGATGCGCTGCGTGGCGTTGACGCGATCAAGGTGGACGGGCCGCACACCAACATGGTGTTCATCGACGTCGTCGGTGCGGCGCGCGAGCGCGCTGCCGGGCTGCTGGAACACTTGAAGGCCCATGGCGTGCTGGCCACCGGCCTGTACCGGTTGCGCTTCGCGACCCATCTGGACGTCGACGCCAGCGGCGTGGATCGCGCCGCGCAGGTCATCGCCGACTATTTCGGTCGGTAGCATGATCCCCGGCGTGGATTACCTGGGGTTGTTTGTCGCTGCCGGCTTGCTGCTGAATCTGACGCCCGGCCCCGATGTGGTCTACATCGTCGGCCACGGCTTGCGCCATGGCGCCCGCGCCGGCCTGGTGGCGGCCTTGGGCATCACCGCCGGCTGCTTTGTCCATGTCGGCGCCGCCGCGCTGGGTGTCACAGCGCTGGTGGCAGCATCGGCCAGCGCCTTCACGGCTCTCAAGCTGATCGGTGCAGCCTATCTGGTGTGGCTGGGCCTGCGCATGCTGCTGTCGCGTGCCAGCGCGTTGACGGGCGGCGGGGGGCCGCAGTCGGCCGGTTCGGCCATCGGTCCGGCAGCCAGGCTGGGAAAGGTCTTTTGGGGCGGCTTCCTGACCAATGTGCTGAATCCCAAGGTGGCGCTGTTCTTCCTGGCCTTCCTGCCGCAGTTCATCGCGGCAGACGCACCTTCGAAGTTGCAGGCCTTCCTGCTGCTCGGGCTGCTGTTCAACTTCAACGGCCTGTGGGTGAACGGCGGCTATGCGCTGTTGGCCGCCTGGCTGGCGCAACGCCTGGACGTGGTGCAGCGCGCCATGCGCTGGCTGGAACGCGCCATCGGGCTGCTGCTGTTCGGCTACGGCTGCAGGCTGGCCATCGCCGAATACCCCAACCCCTGACCTCCTCTTTCGAAGGACAACACCATGCCGCACCGCACCCAAATCACGCCGCAGGAAGCCCTGCAACGGACCATCGAACACCGCGAAATCTTCCACGACGAAATGCTGCACATCGTGCGCCTGATCATGAGCGGCGAACTCTCGCCGGTGATGATGGCGGCGCTGATCACCGGCATGCGGGTGAAGAAGGAAACCATCGGCGAGATCACGGCGGCAGCGCAGGTGATGCGCGAATTTTCGACCAAGGTCGAGGTCGCCGACAAAACGCATTTGGTGGACATCGTCGGCACCGGCGGCGACGGTTCGCACACCTTCAACATCTCGACCTGCTCGATGTTCGTTGCCGCCGCCGCCGGCGCGCGGGTCAGCAAGCACGGCGGGCGCAGCGTCAGCAGCAAGTCCGGCAGCGCCGACGTGCTGGAGAGCCTGGGCATCAACGTGAACCTGAAGCCCGAGGCGATCGCGCGCTGCATCGAGCAGGTCGGCATCGGCTTCATGTTCGCGCCGAATCACCATCCGGCGATGAAGAACGTCGCGCCGGTGCGCAAGGAGCTGGGCATCAAGACCATCTTCAACATCCTGGGGCCGCTGACCAACCCGGCCGGCGCGCCCAACATCCTGATGGGTGTGTTCCACCCGGACCTGGTCGGCATCCAGGTGCGCGCCCTGCAGCGGCTCGGCACCGAGCATGCGCTGGTGGTCTATGGCCGGGACGGCATGGACGAGATCAGCCTGGGCGCGGCGACGCTGGTCGGTGAACTGAAAGACGGTGAAATCACCGAGTACGAACTGCACCCCGAAGACTTTGGCCTGCCGATGGCCAGCAGCCGCGCGTTGCGCGTCGAAACGCCGGAACAGTCCAAAGCCATGCTGCTGAGCGTGCTGGAGAATCAGGCCGGGCCGGCGCGCGACATCGTCATCCTCAACACCGCGGCGGCCCTGTACGCAGCGAACCTGGAGCCGAGCATCGAGGGCGGCATCGAACGCGCCCTCAAGGCGATTGAATCCGGCGCGGCGCGCGCCAAGCTCGATCAGTTGCGCGCGGCGACGCAGGCGCTGGCCCAGCCGGCCTAGCGGCGCGGGCCGACGTTGCGATGTCCGACATCCTGAACAAGATCCTCGCGGTCAAACGCGAGGAGATCGCGGTTGCGCGCAAGGTCCGGCCGCTCGAGCTGGTGCGCGCCGATGCCGAGTCGCGCGTGTTGACGCGTGACTTCGTTGGCGCGCTGCACGCCAAGGTCGATACCGGGCAGGCCGCTGTCATTGCCGAAATCAAGAAGGCCAGTCCGTCCAGGGGCGTGTTGCGGCCGGACTTCCAGCCGGCCGACATCGCGCAAAGCTACGCCGAGGGCGACGGCAAGGTCAGCGCGGCCTGCCTGTCGGTGCTGACCGATCGACAGTTCTTCCAGGGCAGCGTCGACACCCTGAAGCAGGCGCGCGCCTCGTGTCCGCTGCCGGTGTTGCGCAAGGACTTTCTGATCGACCCCTACCAGGTGTATGAGTCGCGGGTCATGGGGGCCGACTGCATCCTGCTGATTGCCGCCTGCCTGGACGACGCGCTATTGGCCGAATTCGAGGCCATTGCGCGGGGCCTGTATATGGCGGTGCTGGTCGAAGTGCACGACGCGGCCGAACTGGAGCGCGCGCTGCGCCTGAAGACGCCGTTGATCGGCATCAACAACCGCAACCTGCACAACTTCGAGGTCGCGCTCGACACCACGCTGTCGCTGCTGCCGCAGGTGCCGGCGGACCGGTTCATCGTCACTGAAAGCGGCATTCAGCAGCGCGAAGATGTGCAGCGCATGCGTGCTGCCGGTGTCCACGGTTTTCTGGTCGGCGAGGCCTTCATGCGCGCTGCGGATCCAGGCCAGGCGCTGGCGGCGCTTTTCTCCGATTGACGTGCGGCGTGATGGTGCAGGCTGGCAATGCCCTTTCAGTGACCGGTCCGACCCGAGCCGGCAATGGTTCGCAGCGAGCCCGGCCGGGGTTGCAGCGCTGGTCCGTCGCGGAATGGAATGTGGCGCCGGACTGGCGCACCCTGGTCGACGCCTTCTTCCGCAGCCCGAGCGGACAGAGCCTGAGCCAGTTCATCGGACAACGGCTCGCGCTTGGGGCGGTGGTCTATCCGGCGCAGCCGCTGCGCGCACTCGATATCACCCCGCTGGCGTCGGTCAGGGCCGTTGTTCTGGGCCAAGACCCGTACCACGGCGCCGGCCAGGCTGAGGGACTGGCGTTCTCGGTACCTGATGGCGTCGCTGCGCCACCGTCGCTGCGCAACATTCAGAAAGAACTGCAGCGCGATCTGGGCCTTCCTCTTGGTCACTCCCTGCTGCCATGGGCCAGGCAGGGGGTGCTGCTGCTCAACAGCTGCCTCACCGTCAACCTGGCGCCAGCCGATCTGCCGAAGGACTCTGGCAGGTTTGATCTTCCGATCGCCATTGGGATCCTGGCCGCCAGCGGGCAGATTGACGGCGCCAACCTCGACACTTGGGAGTTCGCCGGCGAACTATCCCTGTCAGGCGAACTGCGAGCGGTGCGCGGAGCCTTGGCGATGAGCCTCGCGCTGCACGGCGCCGGAGTATCGGCGCGGCTCGTGCTTCCGATGGAAAGCGCCGAAGAAGCTGCGCTGGTTCCACAGTCGCAGGTCTATGGCGCGCGCCACCTGCTTGACGTGGTGCGCCAGTTCCTGCCCACGCCGGCGCCGCAGGCTCCAGCGGATGGTTGGCGCCGCGTCACCGTGACGCCTGCCGCAACGCCTTGTACCGGCCCGGATCTGGCCGAGGTGCGCGGACAGGCCGCGGCAAAAAGAGCGCTGGAGATTGCCGCGGCGGGCGGACACAGCCTGCTGATGGTGGGGCCGCCTGGCACCGGGAAATCAATGCTGGCGCAACGATTTGCCGGCCTGCTGCCACCGATGACAGTGCAGGAGGCGCTGCAAAGCGCGGCGCTGACAAGTATTGCCGGGCGTTTTCGCCTGGAGCAGTGGGCGCAACGTCCCACCTGCGCGCCGCATCACACCGCGAGCGCGGTAGCTCTTGTCGGTGGTGGCTCGCCACCGCGTCCCGGCGAGATCTCGATGGCGCACCACGGCGTGCTGTTTCTCGATGAACTGCCTGAGTTTCCAAGGGCAGCGCTGGAGGCGCTGCGTGAACCACTGGAAAGCGGCCACATCACGGTAGTGCGCGCGGCCCGTCGGGCCGAGTTTCCGGCCTGCTTTCAACTCATTGCGGCCATGAATCCCTGCCCCTGCGGTCACCTCGGATCGAACAGCCAGCGCTGCCGCTGCACGCCGGACCAGATTTCGCGCTACCGAGGCCGGCTGAGTGGCCCGCTGCTTGATCGCATCGACCTGCACGTCGAGGTCCCGATGCTGGCCCCGGACGAGTTGCTGGCAGCGCCAGACGGCGAGAGCAGCGAAACGGTGCGGCAACGCTGCAACCTGGCGCGCGAGCGCGCGATGAAGCGCCAGGGCGTTCCCAACCATGCTTTGCAGGGCAAGGCGCTCGACGCCCATCTGGCGCTGGCCGAGGACGCCCGCAGCTTCCTGAACCGCGCCGCGGCCCGACTTGGCTGGTCGGCGCGCAGCACGCATCGGGCGCTGAAGGTGGCGCGCACGTTGGCGGATTTGCAGGACTCGGCCACGACACAGACCCGGCATGTGGCCGAGGCCATGCAGTACCGCCGCGCTCTGCACACCGGACTCTAACCCGGGGGCGCGCCATAATTCCTTGAATGCGCGCTGCAGCCTTGATAGATCGACCGATCATTGTCTGGCTGTCGCTGGCGCAACTGGTGACTTGGGGCAGCGTCTTCTACACCTTCGCGCTGCTGATGGAGCCGCTCGAGCATGAACTCGGGATGAGCCGGGCCCAGGTTTCGCTCGGTTTCAGTCTGGCCCTGTTGGCCGAAGGCCTGCTGGCGTTTCCCATCGGTCGCCTGATCGACCGCGGTCACGACCGCTGGGTCATGGCAGGCGGCTCGCTGTGGGTCGGGGCCTGCCTGCTGCTGCACAGCCGGGTCGACTCGATCTGGTCTTTCTATGCGGTCTGGACCGGCCTTGGCATGGGCCTGGCGGCAACCCTGTACACACCGGTGTTTGCCGTGGTCACGCGCCGCTTTCCACAGGACTTCCGGCGCGCCATCATCACCATGACTTTTCTCGGTGGCCTGGCCAGCACCGTGTTCATACCCCTGAGCGCATGGCTCATCAGCGCCTTTGGCTGGCGCCATGCGCTGCTGTGGCTGGCCGCGCTGCAGTTCCTGCTCTGTCTGCCGATCCATTTGCTGGTCTTGCGCAAGCCGGCGCCCGCGCCACGCCCAACGACCGAGCATCTTGGCGCGTCAGTGCCGGCTCCTGCTGGCCTGCAACACTACCTGCGAAGCGCGCCCTTCTTGCTGGTTGGCGTCTTCGTCGTGCTGATGATGGCCGTTACCGCGGCCCTGCCGCCGCATCTGGTCAGCATCCTGCGCGAGTCCGGTCTGCATGAAGCCTGGGCCATCGCCATACCGGCGAGCATCGGCCTGCTGCAGGTGATTGGCCGCCTGCTGCTTTACTTCTTTGAGCATCGCTTTGACCTGCATCTGGCGAACCGCCTGATTCCCTGGCTGGTTCCTCTGGGCTTGGCCGCCCTGCTGGCGGGCCAAAGCCACACTGAGGCGGCACTGCTGTTTGTCGTCCTGTTCGGCCTTGGCAACGGCATGCTGACCATCGTCAAGGGCACCGCGATTGCCCACTATGTGAATCGCGACCATGTCGCTTCGCTCAATGGCGCGCTCGGGCTGCCGAGCGCTCTGGCGCGAGCCGCGGCGCCACTTGCGCTGGGCCTGCTCTGGAGCAGCGAATCGGGTTATCGGACCGGCCTCTGGATGCTGCTGGTCGCCGCCGTCAT
>JBCKPE010000091.1:0-7843 GCA_038901875.1 Burkholderiaceae bacterium | reverse complement strand
TAGTTTGCACTGACCCAGGCACCGATGCTGACCTGGGCCAGCAGCAGAGCAGCGCACAACAAGATGGCACGCCGCAAGGTCATGGAAACCGGCAGGCGCGGCTGGTTTCGTTGCCAATTGTCGTAGCGCAGGGCAAGGGCGCCAAGCAGGCCAAGCAGAATCAAGCCGCCCAGCAAATGCAGCGTGACGATGAGCGGGAAAAGCCTCATCGTCACAGTCAATGCGCCAAAGGCGCCCTGCACGCAGACCCAGGCCAGAGCAACGGTCGGCCACCATGGACTCACTGGGCTGGCCCCGGGTTCACGACGCGCGCCCCACCAGGAGACGGCCGCCAGGGTCAGGATCAACACGCCAACACCGGTCGCCAGGTAACGATGCAGCATCTCGACCCATGCCTTGAATCTTGTCACCGGTCCGCTTGGCATGGCGGCCTGCGCGCTGGCAATTTCCTGCGCCGCGCCAAGCGGACTCGCCTTGCCGTAGCAGCCCGGCCAGTCCGGGCAGCCCAGGCCGGAATCGGTCAGTCGGGTAAAGGCGCCAAACAGCACCAGGTCGAAGGTCAGGAACAGGGTCAGCAGCGTGAGCGCCCGGAGCTGCTGCGCCAGGGATGCGCGGCGAGTGCGCAGCCAGACCCACAACAGCGGTCCCGTCGCAACAGCGATCCCCATCAGCATGAGGCGCAACGCCGGAGCGAGATCGTATGCGGCCGGTTCCATGTCAACGCCCCGCAAGGTCCCAGGACGCCGAAGCTCGCAGCAGTCGCCCAAGGTCGCGCTTGGCCCGGCCGGACCCCGCGACATCCATGTTCGCGGGAAACCGCATCATCAGGTTGCCCATGGGGTCGACCAGGTACAGGCGCTCATGAATTGCCGACCCTGCCGCCGGCTGCAGCCACTGTGACAGGGGCAACAGCGGCACACGAAGCACGGTCGCTGGACCCAGGGCAGCGCGAATCGCAGCGCTTGGCTCCGTGGCGTTGCTGATGATCCAGACCCAGTCGACCCACTCCTTGTCCTTGCCCAGGCTCTCACGCAACTGTCGTTGCAGGTAAAGGTTGCGCTGACAGCCGTCGTCACATTGACCGGCAGCGACACTGGTCAGCAACCATTGCCCCTTGAGCGAGCGCAGGTTGATGACTGTTCCATCAAGCCGCGTCACCAACTGATCCGGCAGCGGCCGCTGCGGCTCGATCAACTCTCCGAAATGCCGCCGCATGTCGGGTCGTACAAGATAGTAGGTCAGATAGGAAGCGACGACCGGTGCCGCACAAACGAGCAGGATCAGCAGCATCTTGTATCGGCCCATGCGTTGGACCGGGGCGTCCGCCAGCGCAAGGAGCTGCGGCTGTGAGTGCACCGCCAGATCGAGCGGACGCTCGTCGGGCTCAGGATGGTTGGCGTTGCCGGCTGGATTGCCAATCGCATCGATCCCGCGATGGCCGCCGCCGACGAGAACGTCGCTGCGCTGGCGCAACGCGTGGGCGCGCCGCTGCTGGGAGAGGTCGAGTTTGCGATGGCGCCCGACCCGCAACGCATTGCCGCGCTGATGGCCTGGTCCCGCCTCGGCTGAAGCGTCGCAACAAGCGCGCACGCGCTTGTTGCAGCGGCCCGGTCGCGACGAATTCGCCCGGCTGTCTGGTTGCCTCGGGTAGGCCAACTGTGATAGATTTCCGTTCCCTTTCCAGAGTGCCAGCGCTTGTTAATTGCAAACAACCTGCAGCCGCCGCAAACCGTCATCGCGAGCGAGATCTACGATCTGCATACGCTGATTTTCACGATCTGCTGCGTGATTTTCGTAGTGGTGTTCGGCGCGATGTTTTATTCGATTTTCAAGCATCGCAAGTCGCCGGGGCGCAAGCCCGCCAATTTCCATGCAAGCACTGCGGTTGAAATCGCCTGGGCCGTCGTTCCGTTCGTAATCGTTATTTTGATGGTGTTGCCGGCCGTCAGGGCGGTCGTTGCGATGAAAGATACCTCCAACGCCGATATCACCATCAAGGCGACCGGAATGCAATGGAAATGGGGCTACGATTACCTCAAGGGCGACGGTGAAGGTATTTCTTTCTTCTCCAACCTGTACGCGCCGCGCAGGCTCGCGGTCGATTCCACCGCGGTCAAGAGCGATAACTATCGGCTCAAGGTCGACAATCCCGTCGTTGTGCCGGTCAACAAGAAAATCCGCATGGTCCTTGCCGCCAACGATGCAATCCACTCCTGGCACATCCCGGCCCTGGGGGTCAAGCAGGACGCGATCCCGGGTCTCGCCCGCGACACCTGGTTCAATGCTCAAAAAATCGGCACTTATCGTGGCCTGTGCAGCGCCGAAGCCTGCGGTGCGGGGCGCGCATGCTTACTAATCGTCGTCAATGTGGTGAGCGACGGCGACTACAAAATATGGGTCGACGGCAAGAAAAAGAGCATCGCCGCCAACGCGGAGTACGCGGCAAACTGAATCAGCTTGCGATCAGGCCTTCTTCACCCAGGCTGAGCACCAGCCTTTCCCGTTCACCTGTTTGCCGGGGAAGATCGTACACGGCGCCCATGCGTCAGTGGGTTTGCCCTGAAACAGCTGGCAGTTGGCACAGGTCTGGCCGGCCGCGTATTGCTTGAACTTGGCCTTGTCGGCCTTGCTGGCGTCGTGTTTGTAACCCAGGGCCTGCGCCGTCGGGTCTTTTTCATCCAGTTGCGGCAGTGCGCCTTTCTTATCCTGCGCCTTGGGCTGCGCCAGCGATGTTCCGGCGCGCGACGCCATCGCGAATCCAGCCACGGCAAGCGAGCTGAGTTTCAGGAAACCACGACGTCCGATACTGATTCGGTCTTGCTTCATGGGATTAGCCTCCGGATATTAAGATCTAGTTGTGTTTCACGGCCGGGTGTTTCACGACCTCGGATGACGGCGAGAAGTATGCGCCCCGCGTCAGGAAGGTGTAGTTCCCTTCGAGCGACATGAGGCCAATCAGAATCAGCAAAGCGCCGGTCGGGACCAAAATGGCATACACCAAGGCCAGACGCTCCCAGGCCATATGCATGAAGATGGCGACGATTAACCCGGCCTTCAACAACATGAACAGGATGATCAGGGACCATCTGAGATAACCCTGGAAGTTGAAGTAGTCGACGAGATAAGAGAACGTGCTGAGAACAAACAGCAGTCCCCAGATCCACAAATAAACACTGATCGGATGTTGTTGTCCTTCGACATGCGCGATGTTGTCCCCTGCCATCGGATGTTTTTGTCCTTCCGTGTGTGCCATGTTGTCCCTTACCAGAGATAAAAGAATGCAAAGATAAACACCCACACCAGATCGACGAAGTGCCAGTACAGGCCCATGATTTCGACCATCTCGTAGTTGCCCTTGCGGCCGGTCAGGAAGCCTGGCCTCTCGTTATCCAAATCGCCCCGCATAACCTTGATCGCCGTGATGATTAGGAAAATCACGCCGACCGACACGTGAAAGCCGTGGAAACCCGTGATCATGAAAAAGCTCGAGCCAAACTGCGCCGCGCCCATGGGGTTGCCCCAGGGACGCACCCCTTCCATGATCAACTTGGTCCACTCAAAGGCCTGCATTCCGACGAAGCTGGCGCCAAAGAACGCGGTCACCATCAACAAGATAGCGGCCATTTTTTTATTTTTTTCATAACCGAACTTGACGGCCATGGCCATCGTCCCGCTGCTGCTGATCAAGATGAAGGTCATGATGGCGATCAGCAGAAGCGGGACCTGCTGTCCCGCGACCGTCAACGAGAAGACCTCACTGGCGTTGGGCCAGGGCACCGTGGTGGACATGCGCACCGTCATGTAACTGGTCAAAAAAATGGTGAAAATGAAGGTGTCGCTGAGGAGGAAGATCCACATCATGGCCTTGCCCCAGGGGACCTTCTTGAACGCCCGCTGGTCCGAGGACCAGTCGGCGACAATGCCCTGCAAGCCTTCAGCCGGGGCGAGTACTCCCGAATTCGTCATTGCCTCTTGTGCCATGTGCATGGATCCAATTATGTAAACAACAGTAGACCGAACAAAACCAGCCAAACTACCAGTAGAAAGTGCCAGTAAACCGTGCACAGCTCCACGCTCAAGCGCACCTCATGAACCGCAGCGCCGCGCTGCACCTTGACGGTGGTCTTGGCCCAGACCCACAGGCCGCCCAACAAGTGCAACCCGTGAAGCGCAGTGAGCAAGTAGAAGAAAGCGTTGGCGGGGTTGGTCGTCAAATAATAACCTGCGGCGTTCAGTTGTTGCCATGCCCAAAGCTGTCCGGCTAGAAAGACTAATGTGAAAGCGCCCCCGGCAAGCAGGCCGAGCCTCACGCCGCCTACCTGCCCAGATTTCGCGGCGTTGCATGCCCGTTGAAAGAACACACTGCCGAAGATCAGCACCGCAGTGTTGAACCACAGCACCATCGGCTGGGCCAGGGGACGCCAGTCCGCCCCCTCCATTCGCATCAAGTAAGCGCTGATAGAGAGCGCAAATAAAGACGTGGCGACCGCCAGAAATACGCCGAGGCCGACCTTTACCGGGGGCAGGGATAAGCCATCTCCGCCATGATCGTTGGTCAACGGCCCCTGCTCAACCCAGGGCTTGACGTTGAGCGTTGGTCGAACCAGCCACCAGACCACGGCGGCCATGATGACCGCCAAAAACACCAACGCGATCGTCATGACTAAGTTGGATCGAGACCCGCGGTCGTCTTACCAGGCGGCTGGTTTTGCGGTATGAAATCCTTGTCGGCGCCCGGCACGCTGTAATCGTAGGCCCACCGATAGACCACCGGCAACTCCCGGCCGAAGTTGCCGTGCTTCGGTGGCGTATCCGGGGTCTGCCATTCCAGCGTGGTGGCCTCCCAGGGGTTGCCACCCGATGGCTTGCCTTTGAAATAGCTCCAGACCAGGTTATACAAGAACACTACTTGAACCGAGCCGACGATCAGAGCCGCGACGGTGATCGCGGCGTTCAGGGACTGCGCCGACTCCGGGATAAAGTCAGTGTTTCCCATTGCAAAATACCGGCGCGGCACCCCCAGAAAACCCAGGTAATGCATCGGCAGGTAGATCGCATAGGAGCCGAGAAAGGTGACCCAGAAGTGAAATTTGCCCATGCCGTCGTTCATCATTCGCCCGGTCATCTTCGGGTACCAATGGTAGATCGCCCCCATGACAACCATAATTGGCGCGACGGCCATCACCATATGGAAGTGGGCGACTACAAACATGGTGTCCGAAAGCGGGACACTCACGGAGACGTTACCCAGGAACAGGCCGGTCAAACCGCCGTGTATGAAGGTGAAGATGAATCCGATGGCAAACAGCATCGGGACGTTGAGGCGGATGTTGCCCCGCCACAGGGTCAGCACCCAGTTGTAGACCTTGAGGGCGGTGGGGATGGCGATGATGAGCGTGGTGGTGGCGAAAAAGAAGCCGAAGTACGGGTTCATGCCGCTGACGTACATGTGGTGCGCCCACACCACGAAACTGAGGCCGCCGATGGCCAGAATCGCCCACACCATCATCCGATAGCCGAAGATGTTTTTCCTCGCGTTGACGCTTATCAGGTCGGAGACGATGCCGAATGCCGGCAGCGCCACAATGTAGACCTCGGGGTGGCCGAAAAACCAGAACAGGTGTTGAAACAACACCGGGCTGCCTCCGCCGTAATCAAGCTGTTGCCCCATCGAAACGATGCCCGGCATGAAGAAACTCGTGCCCAGCGTATAGTCCAGGATCATCATGATGGCGCTGACGAACAGGGCGGGGAAGGCCAGCAGCGCCAGGATGGTGGCCATGAAAATGCCCCATATGGTCAAGGGCAGGCGCATCAGTGTCATTCCCCGCGTGCGGGCTTGCAATATCGTCACCACGTAGTTCAATCCGCCCATGGTGAATCCAATGATGAAGAACGCGAGCGAGACGAGCATCAAGATAATGCCCCAGGTCGCGCCCGGAGTACCCGGGAGAATGGCCTGGGGCGGGTACAGGGTCCAGCCGGCGCCCGTGGGCCCGCCGGGTACGAAGAAGCTCGCTATCAGTAACAGCACGGAGAACAGATAGACCCAGTAACTCAGCATGTTGACATAGGGGAAAACCATATCGCGGGCGCCGACCATCAACGGGATGAGGTAGTTGCCGAACCCCCCCCAAGAACAACGCGGTGAGCAGAAAGATCACCATGATCATGCCGTGCATGGTGACGAACTGAAGGTAGTTGCTGGGATCGATAAAGGAGAAGCTGTTGGGGAATCCGAGTTGCAGCCGAATCAACCACGACATCACCAACGCCACCAGCCCTACCCCGATCGCGGTAATCGAGTACTGGATCGCGATAATCTTGGCGTCCTGGCTCCAGATATATTTTCCGATGAAAGTTTTCGGATGGTAAAGCTCCATCTCTTCGACTTCCGCAGGCGGGGCGAAATCCGATGCGTCATGCGCGACATAAGACATTACAATTTCCTCTTCGTTGATACTTCGTTACGCTGTATCTTGCTCTGCGGCTCTTGACAATTTTGCGCTGCTGCCGGCCGCTTAGCGCAAGGTATTGATGTAGGCAACGAGGTCATTGATTGCCTGGTCATCGACCAGCGTCGCGGCCATCAATGACATCTGGTCGCCGTATTTGTCGTCCGGATGGGCGCCGCGAATGCGCTGTTTGAAATTTTTCAGTTGAGTGACCAGATACCAATCGCTCATGCCCGCCAGCCGGGGGGCATTCATCGCCTGTATGCCCTGGCCATTGGCGCCGTGGCAGATGCCGCAGGTCGTCACATAACGATTTTGACCTTTGGTCGTACTCTTCTTCACCGTGGCCGGGGCGGGATGATCCGGCAGCGTCTTGATATAAGCGACGACGTCACCGATGGCGGCGTCATCTACGAGCGTCGCCGCCATCGGCGCCATCATTTTGCCAAAAACATCCTTGTCGTGCGTGCCCCGAATACCTTGCTTGTAATATTTCAACTGCTGTTTCAGGTACCAGTCGCCTTGCCCACTCAGTTTAGGCGCATTCAGCGCGAGATTGCCTTCCCCCTGCAAGCCATGACAGGAACCGCACACGGCATAAAGTGGCTTGCCTGCCGCGGCATCGCCGGCCACCTGAGTCGAGGATTGCGCGAAGGTCGGATAGCCGCTTAACCACGCCTGAAACGCGGCCTCTTCTTCCACGACGAATTTGCCGCGCATGGCGAAATGTGCAATGCCGCATAATTCATTGCAGAGAATGTCGAATTTCCCGGTACGGGTGGGGGTAAACCAGATATAGGGGACCATGCCCGGCACCAGATCCATCTTGACCCGGAACTGCGGCACAGCGAAGTTGTGCAGGACGTCCTTGGAGCGCAGCAGCACCTTGACCGGCTTGCCGATGGGCAGATGTACCTCCTGGCTTGCTATCAGGACGTCGTCCTGTCCGTTGGGATCGTCCGGATTCATGCCGAATGGGTTGGCATCGCTGATGAATCGCGAATTGACGGTGCCCATCACACCGTCCTTGCCTGGGAAGCGATAGCTCCAGTGCCACTGCTGGCCGACGACCTCGAATACCGCCGCGTTTTCCGGGACATGGACAAATTTGGCCCAGACAATCAAGCCGGGGGCCAGCATGGCGACGACGCCCAGCGAGGTCAATCCGATGAGCCACCACTCCAGTTTCTTGTTCTCGGGTTCGTACGCCGCGCGTCGCTCCTTTCGGTAACGGTAGCGCAATACGGCATAGGCCATGAACAAATTGACGGCGACGAAGACAAAGCCGGTGACCCAGAACGTTAGGCTGATCGTGTCATCGATCGAGCCCCAATTGGAGGCTATCGGCGTAAACCACCACGGGCTCAGAAAATGAAACGCCACCGTAC
>JBCKPE010000090.1:0-7870 GCA_038901875.1 Burkholderiaceae bacterium | reverse complement strand
ATGACGCTTTTGGGCCGGGCGGCATCAGGCTTGATCCCGCGTGAACTCGGCCCGCAATATCTTCGCGGCCTCGACCATGGCGCGCTGCGCCGCGGGCGAGCGGCAACCGGGCCTGTCGCAATGCGCTGGGCAGCCGATCACGCCGGCTTGGAGTGAAATTCTGCGCCGTGTCGTTCAGCAACTGCCCGAGGGCAGCTTGCAGCGCTGGTGTTCGAGCTGGTAGGTCGCCTGGTTGAAGGCGGCTGCGCCAGCAGGCGCCAGAGCCGCGCGCAGGCGCGCGGCGGCTGCTTCAACGGCAGCTGCGGAGACGCCCTCGATCATGACGACCCAGCGCGGAATTTGCGTGCCGTCGCTGCGCGCCGCCTTCTCCGCGGTCTCGATCGCGCTGGTCGCGTCATCGGTGCGGCACAGATGCACTCCGGCGACGCCCGGCGCCTTCAGCAGCGGCGGCAAGAGCCTTTGGCAAAGGGCGCTGGTCAGGTCGGCGGCGGCCGCGTCCGGTAGATCGAAGCGCAGCGTCAGCATGGTGCCGCCCTGGCCGACTCCGGCGCTGTAGAGCACGCGGCAGATGCCACGCACCACGTTGCGAAACGAGGCCACCACCGCGCGCGTCCAGGGCGTTGGGTTGTTCAACCGCGTCAGGTAGTCAATGCCGCCCAGGACCTCGGGGCTGTCGGCCTCGTAGAGGTTGAAGTATTCCGGTGTCCCGGCCAGCGCGATGTAACGGCGTCCCCTGTTAAAACCGGGGATGGCCGCGCGCTCGGGCATGTGCTCGCGGTTGTGCCATTCGTAGAACGCGTCTTTCGCTTCGGGCAGCAGGTCGTGCCAGATCGCCACCACACCCAGGCCGGCAAGGCTCATGCTTGTCTCTCCGTCATGGCCACGGATTCGGGCTTCTCGGCAGCGCCGCAAGCAAATCGAACGCGTCGCATGCAGGGGGTCCTTGCCGATTGGATTTCAGCGGCGAACTCAAAGCGGATCCTGATTAGTGACATACCTCAGCCAAGCCTTGTCACCCCATGCCGACCCTCACCCCAACCCTCTCCCGCAAGCGGGAGAGGGAGCTCTGCATTGCTCCCTCTCCACCGCCATCGGGGGAGAGGGTTGGGGTGAGGGGGCAGACGACGGACAAGCTGAGCTTCGTCACCAATCAGGAAGCGGATCGAGAGTGAGCGTGATCTCGCCCAAGTCTGCGAAGCGCAACAGCGCCGCTTCTGCGTAGGGCAGTTCGATCACGCCGGCGAGCGACCCCGTAATCACGGCCTGCCCAGCGGCCATGCCGATTCCCTGCTGGCGCAGGAACTCGGCCAGCCAATGCAGCGGACGACGCGGGTCGCCATCTCGGTGGCAGGCCGCCAGCGACAGGTCGGCGCGGCCTGGCAGCGCCAGGGTGAGCTTGAGCGTGGGCTCGGCAGGAAGTTCGGCGATTTCGGGTCCCAACACCAGTGTCTGGTGCCACAGACTGTCGGCCATCAGTTCCGGACCGCTGGCTTGCGATGCGTCGTCGTAGCGGCAGCCCAGCACCTCGACCGCAAGGCGCACGGTGCCGATGGCGGCGTTCACCTCGGCCGCGCTGTAGGGCTGCTCGCGTGGCGCCAAGTCGTGCCGCAACTCGAAGGCGAATTCGGGCTCGATGCGCGGCTTGCCGGCGGGCCCGCCCGGCGCAGGCAAGCGCGCGCCCGAAGGCAGCGCCTCGTGCAGCGCGGCGACCATCCAGCGGTCGGCGGCTGGCAGGGCGCATTTCCAGCCGACCTGCGCTCGCCCGCGCAGCTTGCTGACGCGGCGCTGGATGCGCCAGCCGTCCAGTGGCTGCTGCGGTTGCAGTCGCAAAGGCAGGCGCGCGCCGCTGCGGCCGCAGGCCAAAAGCGCATGCAGGTGGCGCGCGGCGTCGTCGATGCTGCGCTCATCCATCGTCACTGGCCCCGCGGCGCCGCAGCGTCCTGGGATGAGGCACGGCGCAACACGCCCTGGCTGAAGAAAATTTCGTTGATCTCGTCGCAGCATTCAAGGAAGCGCTGATGGCGCCGCGCTCCCGGCCCGCGCGGGCGCGGCAGGTCGATCTTCAACTCACGCACCAGCTTGCCCGGGCGCGGACCCATCACCAGCACCCGGTCCGCCAGCAACACGGCCTCGTCGACGCTGTGAGTAATGAAGAGCACGGTTTTTCGCTTCGCCAGCCAGAGTTGCTCCAGATCGAGCCGCATCTGTTCGCGCGTCAGCGCATCGAGCGCACCGAATGGCTCGTCCATCAGCAACAACGGCGGGTCGTGCAGCAGCGCGCGGGCAATCGCGGTGCGCTGGCGCATGCCGCCCGAGAGTTCGTGCGGGAAACTGTGAGCGAAGTCCTGCAGTCCGACCTGGTGCAGCAGCTCGATCGCGCGTTCGCGATACTGGTTGACGGCCAAGCCACGTATGTCGACCTGGAACAGCACGTTGTCCAGCGTGTTGCGCCAGTCCAGCAGCACCGGGCTCTGGAACACGATGCCGACCTCGGTCACCGGGCCGTTCACGATCTTGTTTTCGACCGTGATGCTGCCGCTGCTGACCGGGATCAGGCCGGCGACCAGGCGCATCAGCGTCGACTTGCCGCAGCCCGACGGTCCGACCACGGCGATGAACTCGCCCGGCGCGATGTCGACGTCGAGTTGCTGCAGCGCCAGTGTTTCCTGTTTGCCGCGGCGGTAGGTCTTGGTCACACCCCTGATCTGGATTCCGTTCATGCCTGTCTCGTTGGCTGCTGCCTATCGGTCAGGCCGCGGCGGCCAGGGGAATATCGTCGCGCGGCCAGACCATGGCCAGCGTGCCGGCGGCCTGCAGCAGCAGCCGCTGCAATTCGGCGTCGCGTTCGGGCGTCATGCGCAGCAACGGGCCGGCGATGCTCATCGTGCCAAGTATCCGTTGACCCTGCAGCGCCGGCACCGCGATCGCCAGAGCTTTCACGCCCGGCTCGGCTTCCTCGACGGCCAGGCTGTAGCCACGCGCGCGGGTCGCGGCGAGTTCGCCCAGCAACGCTTCGACCGACTGCAGCGCGCGCGGGCCAACCGTCCGGCCAGCCGGCGCGGGCTTGCCGAGTCCGCTTTGCAGCGCCAGCCGGGTCGCTGCTTCGTCGCTCAGCGTGGCGAGCCAGGCCTTGCCGTTGGCCGTCGCATGCAACAGCGGGCGTTCGTTCAGCGAGGGCTGGTACATCAATCCGGGCGGCGCACCCTGCGACGACGCGAACCAGTGCAGGGCGTCGCCTTGCAGCACGGTCAGTCGCACCAGCTCGCGGCAACGCCTGGCCACCTCGTCGAGGACCGGCTGCACCAGGCCCGGCAGCCCGGTGCCGCGCAAATACTGCTGCCCCAGCAGCGCGAGTTTGAGCGTCAGGCGGTAGCGCTCGGTTTCGGCATCCTGTTCGATCCAGCCGAGCGCCGTCATCTCGGCCAGCAGCCGGTGCGCCGGGCCTTTTTGCAGGTCCAGCGCGGCGGCGATGTCGGACAGCCGGCGCCACTGCGGATCGACCGCCAGCAGCTCAATGACTTCCAGACAGCGCTCGAGCAATCCCTTGACAAGTCTCATTTGGCGGCACAGAATAATTACTGGAACCAAGTTACGTTAACAATTGGAGCGCCGAATGTCAACCATTTCGCGGCCGATCTGAAACAGCGCAAGGAGATGCGACGCCCATGAACCTCGAGCAACTCGGCCGCTTCGCGCAGCCGGCCCGCATCGCGCTGGCCTTCCTCGGCTTCCTGCTGCTTTGGGAGCTGCTGGTGTACGGCACCGGCGTCAAGTCGTACATCCTGCCGGGGCCGGTCGACATCCTGAGTGCGATGTGGGACAAGCTACCGCGGCTGGCCAAGGCCGCCTCCTTCACGGTGCAGCCGATGCTGCTGGGATTTTTCGCCGCCGTGGTGCTGGGCGTGCTGATCGCGCTGGCCATTGCCTTCTCGCGCCGCATCGAAGGCATCGTCTACCCGCTGCTGGTGTTTTTCCAGATCATTCCGAAGATCGCGGTGGCGCCGCTGTTCATCATCTGGTTCGGTTTCGGCCTGATGCCGAAGGTGTTGCTGGTGTTCCTGTTGTCGTTCTTTCCGGTGGTGGTGAGCGCCATCACCGCCTTTCGCTCGGTCGATGACGACATCATGGACCTGGTGCGTTCGACCGGGGCGAGCAGGTTCAGGACGTTCTGGAAAGTGCAGCTGCCCCATGCGCTGCCCACGCTGTTCACCGGCTTCAAGGTTGCCGCGGCCCTGTCGTCGACCGCCGCCGTGGTGGCCGAATTCGTCGCCTCGGACCAGGGCCTGGGCTTCCTGCTGCTCGAGTACAACGGCGCTTTAAACACCACCATGACCTTCGCCACCATCTTCGTGTTGAGCGTGCTCGGGCTGGCGCTGTACGGCATGGTCGAGTTGATCGAGCGCCTGACCATCCCCTGGCATGTGTCGCACCGCCAGCCTGCCCTGCAGACCCCTGCCGCCACTGCGCACTGAATCTAAAACCTCTCACCCATAGTTTTTTCACGAAGGAGACATCCATGAAGACCCTGCTGAAGATCGCCGCCCTGGCGCTTGCTCTGCTCGTTGCGCCGTCCGCGTTTTCCCAGGAGAAGGCCTCGCTGCGCCTGAACTGGCTGTACTACGGCTTTCACTCGTTCTTCCCGCTTGGCGTGGAGAAGGGCTACTACAAGGACGAGGGCATCGACCTGACGATCGGCGAAGGCCAGGGCTCGGGGCGCGCGGTGCAGATCGTCGGCGCCAAGTCCGACACCTTCGGCCTGTCCGATGGCAGCTCTGTCATCGCCGGCGCGACCAAGGGCGCGCCGATCGTCGCGGTGATGGGGGTCATGAACAAGTCTCCGTTTGCGATCATCGCCCGCGCCGACGCCAACATCAAGACCGTGAAGGACCTTGAAGGCAAAACGATTGCCGCCACCACGGGCGAGGCTGGATTGACCATTTTTCCGGCCATTGTGCAGGCCAACAAGCTCAACGGTGACGCGATCAAGTTCCTGCGCGTTGACGGTGCCGGCAAGCTGGTTTCGATCCTGGAGAAACGGGTCGACGCCATGCTTGGTGGCCTGGAGAACCAGTCGCTGATCCTGGCGCAGCGTGGCCTGGCGATCACCACCATCGCCTACGCCGACGTCGGTGCCAACACGCTGGGCCTGGTGATTCACGTGCACAAGGAGACCTTCGAGAAGAGCCCGAAGCTGGTGCAGGGTTTCGTCCGCGCGACGCAAAAGGCGATCGCCTACACCGAGAGAAATCCCGACGAAGCGATCAACGCGCTGGCCAAGATCAAACCCGACCTCGATAAGGCGCTGGCCAAGCAGCAACTGTTGGCCGGGCTGACGCTGGTGCGCGCCGCGGGCGGATCGGCGCAACCGATAGGCTGGATGAACCCGGCCGACTGGGACAACACGCTGAACATGGGCCGTGAATACCAGGAAGTCAAGACCGACATGAAGGCCACCGACTTCTACACCAACACGCTGGTCAGGTGATGGGTGACGTGGCGGGCAATGGAGTAGCCTGCTACGACTTCTCCGGCAGGGTGGCGGTGCTCACCGGTGCTGCCGGAGGCTTGGGCCGCGCGATCGCCACCCGCCTTCTCAGGGCCGGCGCCGCGGTCGCCCTGTGGGACATGCGGGCCGACGCTGTGTCGGCCTTGGCGACCGAACTGCAGGGCGGGGAGCGCGTGCTGGCGCAGGCGGTGAACATCACCGACGAAGCCGCCGTGGCGCAGGCGGCGCAAGCGGTGGTAGCGCGCTTGGGCCACATCGACACGCTCATCAACAACGCCGGCATCCTGGGGCCGGTGGCCAATACCTGGGAACACACGAGCGAGCAGTTCCGCCGCGTGCTCGACGTCAACCTCACCGGCGCATTCATTTGTTGCCGCGTGATCGTGCCCTGGCTGCTGAAAAATCCGCACGGGCCGTGGCGCGCTCGCATCGTCAACGTCGCTTCGATCCAGGGCAAGGAGGGCATGGCGCAGGCGGCCGCCTACGCCGCCTCGAAAGCCGGCTTGATCGCGCTGACCAAGACCCTGGGCAAGGAACTGGCGCAAACCGGCGTGCTGGTCAACGCCGTCACGCCAGCCGCCGTGCTGACGGCGATGGCCGATGAGTTGACCGAGGAGCGCAGGCAGGACATCCTGGCACGCATCCCGATGGCACGTTTCCTGGAAGCCGACGAGGTGGCGGCCCAGGTCGCGTGGCTCTGTTCGGCCGACTGCAGCTTCGCCACCGCTGCCGTGTTTGACCTGTCGGGCGGTCGCGCGACCTATTGACAGCACCCGATTTGATACTTGATCCTGTTGATGCGGGGCATCCAATGTTTTCCAGCATCAGGCTTGATCCCGCGTGAACTCGGCCCGCAGGATCTTCGCGGCCTCGACCCTGGCGCGCAGCTAGCCGTCGGCGACGGCGCGCGGCAGGTACTTCATGCCGCAGTCGGGGGCCAGGATCACCTGCTCGGGCTTGATGTAGTGCAACGCGCGCTTGATGCGCGAGGCGACCAGCACTGGCGACTCGACCTCCATGTTTGACAGGTCCAGGCAACCGACCATCACCTGCTTGGTCGAAAATTGCTCCAGCACCTTGCAGTCCAGATTGGATTGCGCGGTCTCGAGCGAGATCTGGTTGCAGTTGCATGCGGCAAGCTCGGGCAGGAAGCTGTAGCCGCTGGGCCGCTGGTGGAAGATGGCCGCGTAGCCGAAGTCGGGTTGAGGGTAGCTGCCAACCAACGTGGCTGGGAACAACATGCTTCTCCTAAGGTCGTTTGCTTAAATCGGCCTGCGCGCTTTCCGCTGGCAGAGCTTGCGCCGACTGGCATCTATGCTACCCGGCGGCCAACTTCCTCCCAGGGTGAACAGGCCCTAAACCAGGGGGCGCCGCAATTCCTCAAAAGTGGTACTGCAGTAAAATGACCACATGTAGTCACATCCGCCGACTTTGATCGAAAGGCAAAAAATGGAAACATTGCAAATCCGGGAGGCCAAAGCCAGCTTTTCCGCAGTGGTGACGGCGGCAGAAAAAGGCCGTCCCACCATCATCAGCCGCCATGGTCAACCCTGCGCGATGATCGTGCCGATCGAGGCTGGCAAGCGCCTCTATCCACAGGAAGCGCCCAGCCTGAGCGCCTACCTGATGACCATGCCCGAACCGCTCATGACCAAGCGCGACGCAACTCCGCTGCGCGGTATTGACCTGTAGCAACGATGGCATTGCTGCAAAGTGCCGCGCGACAAGGCTGGTTGCTCGATACCAGCGTCATATCCATGCTGGCCCCAGGCCGGGAAGCCCATCTTCCTGCCGGCCTGACGGATTGGCTGCAAGCCCAGGACGCCCGGCTTTTTTTGCCCAGCGTTGCAATTGCAGAGTTGGCGCAAGGCATTAATAAGTTACGCCGTTCCGGCGAAGTGGAGCGCGCTGGCCGGCTGGATCTGTGGCTCGACGGATTGATTGTGGGTTACGCAGACCGCATCCTGCCGCTCGATGCGCAAGCCGCACGCCTTGCGGGTCGAATCTCGGATGCTGCGGTGGCAAGTGGGCGGCACCCCGGCTTTGCCGACGTCGCCATTGCGGCTCTGGCCCAACATGCGGGGCTGATCCTGCTTACACGCAATCTCAAACACTTTGTCCCTCTTGGTGTGGCATGCCAGGACCCGATGGCAGATGTCGGCAGCCTGTCCACGCTGGGCGAGGCCGGCTTTGGCCGTCATGGCGAAGTCAAACGGCAGTCTGCCGACATCAAAAGCGTGGTGCGCAAGCGTGCGCAGGCAAAGCGCCGCTGACCGAGACGGTTGATTCTGCTTGCGCAGTGCAGCCCTGAGTTTGAGTTACCTTCGCTTCCCAGTTGCACAGGCGCGGTGACGTCTCAAATCG
>JBCKPE010000089.1:0-7914 GCA_038901875.1 Burkholderiaceae bacterium | reverse complement strand
CAGGTCCCCATTGCCGGACAGGTCGGTGACGAGCTCGACGCCGTGGCAGGACTGGCAGGCTGGGCAGGATTCACAGCCTTGCGCGACTTGCGTCGCGCAGCCCGATCCGTCCGCGCTGCAATTGCCCGTGATGAGGGCGGGCGCGGCGGCATCAGCGCAGTCTTCGAGCGCCGTCGACTCGCCGTGCTGATGTTCTGGCTGCTTCGAGGCGTCCAGCGACGCTACGGCGCTCGCTTGCCCGGTCGTGGCGCCCGCCGCCTGCGCGGTCTGCGCCATCTGCTGCGTCGAGAACATGCCAATTGCCATGGCGTCGCTCATCAAGCCACGAACGGGCGTCAGGACCATCATCAAGGCGATCAGGAGAAAACGCATGGGTGTGGATGATACGAAAAACAGGACCAAGTTCCCCATCGAGGGAAAATTCGCCCCTTCGCAGTCTGTGCCTACCGACCTGCCCGCCCGTGCTCCTGCCCGTCCTGGCGCGCCTGCTCGTCGAGTTCGCCGCGTGCCTGGCGCAGGATCGACCCGCCATTGAACAGCGCCAGCGCGGCCATGCCGCCCGCCACGATCAGGTCGGGCCATACGGTGCGGGTTCCGGCGACCCCAATGGCTGCCAGCACCACAGCCAGGTTTCCGATCGCGTCGTTGCGCGAGCAAAGCCAGACGCCGCGCATGTTGGCGTCGCCGTTGCGGTAGGCGTACAGCATGAACGCTACCGCCACGTTGGCGACCAGGGCCAGCAAGCCCACCAGGCCCATGGTCAGGGGCTCGGGCGGCAGATCTTGATAGAACGACCAAAGCATCCGGCCGGCAATGAAGAGTCCGAACGCGATCATGCTCAACGCCTTGACTTGCGCCGCCCGCGAGCGCCAGCCCAGTCCCAGCGGCAGCACCACAAGAGTGATGGCGTAATTGGCGGCATCGCCAAAAAAATCGATCGCATCGGCCAGCAGCGACACCGAACCCGAATGCAGGCCGGCGGCAATTTCGACGCCGAACATGGCGAGGTTGATGACCAAGGCGACCCACAGGATGCGCCGGTAGCGCGGCGAATCCGATCCCGCGCTGCCGGGCGGGTCGTGCGGCAAATCAATGGATGCTGACATGGAGTGTCCCGAGCAAGACATTGTCATGCAAACCGATTTCCGGATCGGGTTGCGGGGTCAAACGGGAAGTGCCGGCGCTGCGGCTTCAGTGATGGCTGAGGATCTTCGAGAGAAAGTCGCGGCTGCGCTCGTTTTGCGGGTGGTCGAAGAATTCGTTCGGTGTGTTCTGCTCGACGATCTGCCCTTCGTCCATGAAGATCACGCGATTTGCCACCGCCTTGGCAAAGCCCATCTCATGCGTCACGCACAGCATCGTCATGCCCTGTTGGGCCAGCTCGATCATCACGTCGAGCACCTCCTTGATCATTTCCGGGTCCAGCGCCGAGGTCGGCTCGTCGAACATCATGATCTTGGGTGTCAGACAGAGCGCGCGGGCGATGGCCACACGCTGCTGCTGACCGCCGGAGAGCTGCAGCGGGTACTTTTGCGCCTGCTCGGCGATGCGCACCCGCTCGAGCTGAGCCATGGCGCGCCCGTCGGCCTCTTTCTTGGGCATCTTGCCGACCCACATCGGCGACAGCGTCAGGTTCTCCAGCACCGTCAGATGAGGGAAGAGGTTGAACTGCTGGAACACCATGCCGACCTTCTTGCGCACCTGGTCGATCGCCTTCACGTCGTCGGTCATTTCGACGCCGTCGACAACGAGCCGTCCCTGCTGGTGTTCTTCCAGGCGGTTGACGCAGCGGATCAGCGTTGATTTGCCCGAACCTGACGGGCCGCAGATGACGATGCGCTCACCCTTGGCCACCTGCAGGTCGATGTCGCGCAACACATGGAAATTGTTGCCGTACCACTTGTTGACTTTGTCGAAGATGATGATCGGTTCGGACATGGCGGCCTGTTTCATGGGTGAATCGTGCGAACGACGCTTTTAACGCGCCTTGCCCTTGTTGACCTGCTTTTCCACCCACAGGCTGTAGCGCGACATGGCGAAGCAGAAGGCAAAGTAGATCAGCGCGATGAAGATGTAACCCTCGATCTTGTAGGGCCGCCAGTTGGCGTCGGAATTGAGCGCCAGGCCGAGTGCACCGGTCAGTTCATACAGACTGACGATGGTCACCAGCGAGGTGTCCTTGAACAGCGAGATGAAGTTGTTCATGATGCCGGGAACCACCATCGCCAGCGCCTGCGGCAACACAATCTTGCGCTGGGTCTGCCAGTAGGACAGACCCAGGCTGGCAGCGGCCTCGATCTGCCCTTTCGGAATCGCCTGCAGGCCGCCACGGATGACCTCGGCCAGGTAGGCCGCGGCAAACAGCGTGATGCCGACCAACACCCGAATCAGCACATCGATGGTCAGTCCCACCGGCATGAACAGCGGGAACATGAAGGAAGCCATGAACAGCACCGAGATCAGCGGCACGCCGCGCACCAGCTCGACATAGATGGTGCAGAAAGTGCGTATCGCCGGCAATTCCGAGCGCCGACCCAGCGCCACCAGCAGCGCGATCGGAAAGGCCATGACCATTGACAGCGAGGACAGCATGATGGTCAGCGGCAAGCCGCCCCAGCGATCAGTCTCGACCTTGCTCAACCCCGCGACATTGCCGTACATCAGGGCAAAGAACGCCGCCAGCACAACCACCCAGAGAATGGCGAGCCAGGGTTTCCAGAAGTAGCGCATGCAACTGGCCACCAGCAGCCCGAGCATCAGCAGGGTGGCCACCAGGGGCCGCCACTGTTCCTCAAATGGGTAACGGCCAAAGATGATAAACCGGTGCTTTTCTGTCACCACGCCCCAGCAGGCGCCAACTCCCTCGGCACGGCAGGCGTTCGCATTGGGCTGCCAGTAGGCAGTGACGAGAGCCCAGTTCAGGAAGTTCGGAACGATCCAGAGCAGCAAGGCGCCGAGTAGGAGCGTCGCCAGCGAGGTTTGCCAGTCGGAAAACAGGTTGACCCGAATCCAGCCGACGACGCCCTCGGTGCGAACCGGTGCAGGTCGCGCGGCGATCGCTTGAAAGGACTGGGCCGCCATGGCGTCAACGCTCCTTGATCGCCGCGCGGGCGTTGTACCAGTTCATGAAGGCTGAAGTGGACAACGAGGTCGTCAAATAGACCGCCATGACGATGGCAATGCATTCAACGGCGCGTCCGGTCTGGTTCAGCGCCGTGTTGGCAATGGAGACCACGTCCGGATAACCGATGGCCACCGCCAGCGAGGAGTTCTTGGTCAGGTTCAGGTATTGGTTCGTCATCGGCGGGATGATGACGAGCAGCGCCTGCGGCAACATCACCAGACGCATCTCCTGCCCCTTGGACAGGCCCAGCGCCGCCGCCGCTTCGCTCTGTCCCATGGACACGGACTGGATACCGGAACGAACCACTTCGGCGACGAAGGCGGCCGTGTACACCGTCAAGCCCAGCAACACGGCCAGAAACTCGGGTGTCAGCGCGCCGCCATTCTCAATCGCGAACTCGCCCAGGTGCGGGAAGTCGACGTCACCCGGTGCGCCGCCCAGCAGCCAGCCCAGCACGGCCCCGAGCATGACCATCAGCACAGGCATCCAGAACATGCTTCGGACAATGCCGGTCTGTTCAAACTTGCGGTACGCCCAGTGCCGGTACAGCAGCCCGGCGCAGATTCCGGCCAGCATGCCAAGCAGGGCCCAGAGGTGCCCCACAGCCCAGATCGGCACGGGAAAATTCAGTCCACCCTTGCTCAGGAAAAACGGTCCGAACACCCAGGCATGGGCCGCCGACGGCAGGATCTCGGTCAGAACCAGGTACCAGGTGAGCAGTTGCAGCAGGATCGGAACGTTGCGGAACAGTTCGACGTAGCCCATGCACAGACCGCGTACCAGCGCATTGCGCGAAAAACGCCCGACACCGATCAGGGTGCCGATGAGGGTGGTGAGAATGATTCCGACCACGGCCACCCGCAACGTATTGACCAGGCCCACCAGAAAGGCGCGCCAGTACTTCTCGCCCGAATCAAAATGGAACAGGCTTTCGCCAATGTCAAAGCCTGCGGTCTGCGTGAGAAAGTCGAAGCCACTCTGGATGCCGCGCACCCGCATGTTTTGCAGCGTGTTGCTGGCCAGGAACCAGACCGCAAGCGCGACCACGCCAATGGCAACGATCTGATACACCAGGCCACGGAACGCCTGACCACGCCAGGACCAGGATTTCGTTTTGGGAGGGGCGGCGGCTTTCATGTTCGACGCAGGCAGTTTACTTAGAGTAACGGGACCCGTCCAGAAGAGGAATCGAAACGCGCGCGGACAAAAAAGTACCGCCTGGGCAGGGCTTGCTCAGGCGGTACTTCGCGGCCTCTTCAGCCGAAGCCGACTAGCGAATCGGGTAGGCGTACATCAGTCCGCCCTTGTTCCACAGACTGTTGACACCGCGCGGCAGGGCAAGCGCGGACTTCGGTCCGACGTTGCGCTCGAAGATTTCGCCGTAGTTGCCGACCGACTTGATGGCGCGGGCCATCCACTCCTTGTCCAGGCCGAGCAGTTTTCCGGTGTCCTCGGAGGTCCCGAGCAGTCGCTGCACCACCGGGTCCTGGCTGGCGGTCTTGAGCTGATCGACATTGGCTTGCGTCACGCCGTACTCCTCGGCTTCGAGCAGGCCGTAGATGACCCACTTGACAATGGCGAACCACTCATCGTCGCCACGCCGCACCATCGGGCCCAGCGGCTCCTTGGAGATCAGCTCGGGCAGGATCACATGCTCGGCCGGGTCCTTCGCCTGCTTGTTGCGGATCGAGGCCAGGCCCGAGGCGTCCGTCGTGTAGGCCACGCAGCGGCCCGAGAAGTAGGCGCCGGTTGCCGCTTCGACCTGCTCAAAAACGATCGGTTTGATGCCCAGGCTGTTGGCCTTGGCAAAGTCGGTCAGGTTCTTCTCGGTGGTGGTGCCCGACTGCACGCAGACCGTTTGCCCCTTGAGCTGCTTGGCGCTCTTGATCTTGCTCTTGACCGTCACCATGAAACCCTGGCCGTCGTAATAGGTGGCGGCGGTCATGCTCAGTCCCAGCGAGGCGTCACGGGTCAGCGTGAAGGTGGTGTTGCGCGACAACACGTCGACTTCGCCCGACTGCAGCGCGGTGAAGCGCGCCTGGGCGCTTAGCGGCACCCATTTGACCTTGGTCGCGTCGCCCAGCGTGGCCGCAGCGATTGCCTTGCAGACGTCAGCGTCCAGGCCGGACCAGTTGCCGCTGGAATCGGCCTGGGAAAAACCGGCCAGGCCGGTGTTCACGCCACAAACCACCTGCCCTCTGGCCTTGATGGCGTCCAGTGTCTTGCCTGCATGTGCCGGCAACGCCAGCAGACCGCCCAGCGCGGCAAGGGTCGCCGCAGCGAGTTTGATTCCTGTGAATTTCATATTCGTGCTCCGTTGATGAGAACCGGTTGGCAAAGATGCCCGCCTTGAAGCGAAATGCATCCCAAGGCGCAAACGCTAGCCTAGCCGAGGTGCGGTGGCATTCAAATTGGGGTTTACGCGGTAGTGCAATACGTTCTTTTCATTACTTCATGCTTTTTTGAGGCGAGTTCTGGCGGGAACACCGGCCCGTCGCCCCGCTGCGTTCCGCCGTCTTGCCCGCTTCGCCTATCCTTACAGGAAGGAGAGCGCTTCATGAACGATGAGACCCGCATGCCGCTGCAGGCGGTTTTGCCACCGACCCGAGCCCACCACCAGTTCTGGCCCAGGCGCCTGCCGCGCGCCATCACGCTGCCGGAAACCTCGCTCTGGGACAACCTGGAGACCAGCGCCCGGCGCTTTCCGAACAAGGCCGCGCTGGTTTTTTTCGGGCGGGTTGTCAGCTACTCCGAGCTGCTGCACGACGCCCTGAAACTTGCCGCCTGCCTGCACCGGCTTGGCGTCCGGCAGGGCGACCGTGTTCTGCTATGCATGCAGAACTGCCCGCAACTGGTGATCGCGCACTTTGCCATCCTGCGCGCCAACGCCGTGGTGGTTCCGGTCAATCCGATGAACCGGGCCGAGGAACTCAAGCACTACATCACCGACCCGGATGTCAAGGTGGCCATCACCAGCTCCGACCTGGCACGAGAGCTGGCCACTGCCAGCGCCGCGCTGGAACCGGCGCAGCGGCTGCGGACCATGGTGGTGACGCATTTCAGCGATGCCTTCGATGCTGCGGCAAGCGGCGACGAAGCGCCGCCGCAGGCCTGGAAGGACTGGCTGTGCGCGCGCCACCCCATGCCCGCTCTGGAGGGAGGGAGTTGCCTGGCCTGGTCCGATGCCCTGCAGACCGATGAAGCCGCGCCGCCCCTTACGGTGGGCCCGCACGACCTGGCCATCCTGCCCTACACCAGCGGCACCACCGGCCTGCCCAAGGGCTGCATGCACCTGCACGCCAACGTCATGCACAACGTCATGGCGGGAAATTACTGGTCCAACGCGACGCCCGAGGGCATCACGCTGGCTGTGGTGCCGATGTTTCACGCCACCGGAATGATCAGCGTGATGCACAGCAACATCTTTGCCGGCTGCACCCTGATCCTGATGCCGCGCTGGGACCGGGATCTCGCCGGGCGCCTGATCTCGCGCTGGCGTGTCACCTCCTGGGCCAACATTCCAACCATGGTGATCGACCTGCTGGCCAGTCCCCATTTCGAACAGTACGACCTGTCGAGCCTGTTGCAGATCGGCGGTGGTGGCGCCGCCATGCCGCAGGCGGTGGCGCAGCGGCTGCAGGACGCCTACGGTCTGAAGTATGTCGAGGGCTATGGTCTTACCGAGACCGCCGCGCCGTCGCACAGCAATTTCCCCGACCGGCCCAAGCAGCAATGCCTGGGGGTGCCGTTCATTGGCGTCGATTCGCGCGTCATCGACCCGGACAGCCTGCAGGAGGTGGCGCAGGGGGAGCAGGGCGAGATCATCATGAACGGCCCGCAGATCTTCCAGGGCTACTGGAAGCGCCCCGAGGCGACTGCCGCGGCCTTTATCGAGCTCGATGGCAAACGTTTTTTTCGTTCGGGTGACCTCGGCTGGGTGGACGAGGAGGGTTACTTCTTCCTGACTGACCGCTTGAAGCGGATGATTAACGCCAGCGGTTTCAAGGTCTGGCCGGCCGAGGTGGAAGCGCTGATGTTCAAGCATCCGGCGATCCAGGAGGCCTGCGTCATCGCCTGCAAGGACACCTACCGAGGCGAGAGCGTGAAGGCCGTCGTCGTGTTGCGCCAGTCGTTCAGGGGACAGGTCAGCGAGCCAGACATTGTGGCCTGGTGCCGCGAGCACATGGCGGTTTACAAGGCGCCGCGCCTGGTGCAGTTTGTCGACGCCCTGCCCAAGAGCGGCAGCGGCAAAGTGATGTGGCGCGCGCTGCAGGAGGCGGAGGCGGCCGCCTCCGCTGGGTAATGTCGTCGCGCGCCCAAACTTCACAGGCGGATACTGCGACACCGCGCAAGCGTTATCATCCCGCCCGGCGTGAGCCGCGAGATGGGCCAGACATGGTCCTTGATCGGTCAGCGCCCAACATTTGACAGGGAACATGGCGGAATACCTTAACCCCAAGCAGAAGCAGCGTATCGAAGCGCTGCTGCAAACCTTCACGGCGCGCAGCGAATGGCCGACCTGGGTCGTTCTGATTGCTGTTTACAGCGCCTGGGGCGGCATCCTGTACCTGCATCAGACCTTGGGTCTGGCCCTGGCAACCGTGCTGCTGGCGTTGACCAGCGCCTGGTTCATGTCGGTGCAGCACGAGCTGGTGCACGGGCACCCGACTGCGAAGCCTTGGCTCAACAAATTGCTTGGCTACGCGCCGTTTGCGGTCTGGTTTCCCTACACCCTTTACGTCGAAACGCACCTGCACCACCATAAGGACGAGAACCTGACCCTGCCCGGG
>JBCKPE010000088.1:0-7932 GCA_038901875.1 Burkholderiaceae bacterium | reverse complement strand
AATGCGCTCGCCATGCTCGATGTCGACGCGCTGGGGCTCGACGTGATGGACCGCAAACTGCTGGAAGCGGTGGTGCACCGGTTCGACGGCGGGCCGGTGGGGCTGGACAACATCGCCGCCAGCATCGGCGAAGAGCGCGACACCATCGAGGACGTGATCGAGCCGTATCTGATCCAGCAGGGCTACCTGCAGCGCACGTCGCGTGGCCGCATCGCGACGCTGGCGGCCTACCGGCATCTTGGCGTGGCGCCGCCGCGCCAGGCGCCGGAGCTGTTTCCTGAGGTCTAGCGCCGCTGCCCGGCGCGCGACGCCAGGGCCAATGACGATCACTTGGGCGTCGCGCGGACCCGGCGCCAGACCCACAGCATGGCCAGCAACAGGAAAACCGGGATCGCGAAAACAATGATCTTGCTCATGCCATGTCAGAAAACCAGGCTCAAAGCTCGTGTTTTCGTCAGCGCGGAATTTCCGTGCGAACTCGCGTCGCTGCCGCGCTGGGCCGCGGAAAACCTTGCAGCGCTGCGTCAAACATCACTCCGTAAAGCACCGCCGTGTCGGACCAGGGCCCCTCTTGGTGGGCCCGGGTCTCAAAGACGATTTGCATCGAGTTCAAGTCACGCAGCAGCAGGCTGACTTCGTGTCGATGCAGGTAGGTCATGTGCATGTTGAATCCCATGAACCGCGCCGAGCTGCCAATACCCAGGCCCAAGGAAAAATGCGTGCTGCCGTAGGGGCCACGAGTCGGGAAACGGCGGCCTTCATCGTCAAGCAGCCAGGTCCCGCTGCGCGCATTAATTTGTACGCTGAACCGGGCTTGGGCAGCATCGGCGGTGCGCATCAGGCCAACCTTGGCCAGCGCACCCTCGGCGATCTGCTCCAGCCGCGCTTGCGGCTGGTTCTCCTGCGATGGCAGGCGTTCAAACCGGTAGCTGGCGCCGCTGACGGCGGCGTCCGCCGCTGAAAACCGCGCGTGCGCGCTGACGTCGCTCTCGATCAGGCGCATGCTGCCGCACCCGGCGCCCAGCAGGGCGGTCAGCAACAGGGCAAGGAAAACGCGGTTCATGCTTGGGGTCAAAGTTTGATCACCTGCAAGCCAGATGCCGGGGCCGGAGGCATCGGCTCCCCGTCAAAGGCCCGGTCTCCTTCCTCGCAGGACACGCCAGACGGCTTGAGAGAGCGAAAGTCGTACAGGCTGGCGTCCATCAAATGCGAAGGAACAACGCTGCTGAGCGCGGTCAGCATGGTTTCGATGCGGCCTGGATGCTGCTTTTCCCACTGCTGCAGCATGGTGGCGATCTGCTTGCGCTGCAAGCTGTCCTGATTGCCACACAGGGTACAGGGAATGATCGGAAACTTTCGGTGCTCGGCCCAGCGGGCGAGATCCTTTTCAGCGACGTAGGCCAGCGGCCTGATCACGACATGCCGGCCGTCGTCGCTGACCAGCTTGGGCGGCATGCCCTTGAGCTTGCCGCCAAAGAACATGTTCAAAAAGAAGGTCTGCAGCATGTCGTCGCGATGGTGACCCAGCGCAATCTTGCTCGCTCCCAGCTCAGCGGCGACGCGGTACAGAATGCCCCGGCGCAAGCGGCTGCAGAGGCTGCACATCGTCTTGCCTTCGGGGATGAGGCGCTTGACGACGGAGTAGGTGTCCTGTTGCTCAATGTGGTATTCGACGCCGAGTGACTTCAGGTACTGCGGCAGCACATGCTCGGGGAAGCCTGGCTGCTTCTGATCCAGATTCACCACGACCAGCGAAAAATCAATGGCCGCCCTGGCCTTGAGCTTGAGCAGGATGTCGAGCAGGCCGTAGCTGTCCTTGCCGCCGGAAACACAGACCATGACCCTGTCGCCAGCTTCGATCATGTTGAATTTGGCGATGGCCTGTCCGGTTTGCCGGCACAGGCGCTTCTCCAGTTTGTGAGTTTCGCGCTCGATGCGCGGAGACAGGCCCGGCGCCGGGCCTGGCGCCAAACTTCCAGCCAATGGCAATAAAGCAGCCATCACCATTGCCCCGTCTCGACCCGAATTGCCACTTCGCAATCGTCAAAGATCGCCAGCTTGGCGATCTTGATCCGTACCCCCAGCACCCCGGGCAGTTGCATCAGGCGCAGGGCCAGTTTGCCAATCAGGCTTTCCAGCAGATTCACATGCTCCGAGGAACATTCCTCGATGATGATGCGCCGGACCTTGCGGTAGTCCAGCACATGGGCAATTTCGTCGTCGCGCGGCAGCAGCGGCTGGACTCCGAGGTGCAATTCGGCATCGACCTGAATCGGTTGCGGCTTGTCGCGTTCCAGCTCCAGGATGCCCAGGCTGGCGTTGAAGCGCAGTCCGCTCAATGAAAGGATGTGATCGCCCTGGTTCGATGGCATGTGGATGGCTCGCTTGAAGCAGCCTACATCAGCGAAAAGTCGCGCTCGAACCGCATCAGGTGCTGGCCGCCGTCGACCAGCAGCGTCGTTCCCGTCATCGAGCGATTCTCCAGCGCAAAACGCACCGCCGACGCGACATCTTCGGGCCGTGATGACCGACCCAGCGGGCTGAGCCGGTGCAGCGCGTCAAACCGCTCCTTGCTCAAGGCGTAGCTTGGCAAGGTCAGCCCTGGCGCCACCGCCAGCACACGGACCCTGGGCGCCAGCGCCAGCGCCAGCATGGTGGTCGCGGCTTCCAGCGCCGCCTTGGACAGGGTGTAGCTTAGAAAGTCCGGATTCTGGTTCCACAGCTTCTGATCCAGCAGGTTCACCACAGCGGCGACCGGTCCGTCGCCGGTATCGGGCCGGGCAACCACATGGTCGCGCAGCGCCTGCGCCAGGATGATGGGCGCCCCGGTGTTGGTACGCCAATGCTTCTCCATGGCTGCGAAGTGGAAGCTCTCGGCCCGGTCCTGCTCGAAGGTCGAGGCGTTGTTCACCACGGCATCGAGCCGGCCGAACTGGGCGATGACGCTGGGGATCAACTGGCGGCAGGCAGCCTCGTCAGACAGGTCGGCTTGAAACGCAAAATGCGGAACAGTCCCGGCGCCGCAGCTTTGGCAATCGGCCAAGGTCTGCGCCGCCTCTGTCGCAGACTGGCGGAAATGCAGCGCCACCTGCCAGCCGGCACGCGCCAGCGTCAGCGCAATTTCGCGACCAAGGCGCCGCGCCGCGCCGGTGACGAGAACAACGGGGGTCTGGGCCATGGCAGACAATGCGGGGGGTGATCGAAGCGAGCGGAGAAGTTCTGAGTTTAACGAGCGCAATGCGCCAGCGCTTGCAGCGTGACATTGCCGTCGGCGGCGGCTGGATGGCGTTTGATCGCTACATGGAAACGGCGCTCTACGCGCCCGGACTGGGCTACTACGCCAACCAAGGCCGAAAGTTTGGTGCCATGCCGGCGTCCGGCAGCGACTTTGTCACGGCGCCCGAGATGTCGCCTCTGTTCGGGCAATGCCTTGCGGTCCAGATTGCCCAGGCTCTTGCCGCGACGCAGACCGATGAGCTATGGGAGTTTGGTGCCGGCAACGGCACCCTGGCGCTGCAACTGCTTCAGGCCCTGGGTGACAAGGTGCGTCGCTACCACGTGGTTGACCTGTCGGGGTCGCTCAGGCAACGGCAGCAGACCCTGCTGGCCGACCATGCGCACAAGCTGCATTGGGCAGAGCGGCTGCCGGAGAAGTTCGCTGCCGTGCTGATTGGCAACGAGGTGCTCGATGCGATGCCGGTCAAGTTGCTGGCGCGCGTCGAAGGGCAGTGGCTGGAACGTGGCGTCGCCCTGGCCGATGGGGAACTGGTTTGGCGCGACCGCGCGAGCGCCTTGCGCCCGCCGCTGGCCGTGGCCGGGGAGCATGATTACCTGACCGAGATCCACCTGCAGGCTGAGGGCTTCATGCGCAGCCTGGGCGACCGGTTGCAGCGCGGCGCCGCGTTCTTCATCGACTATGGATTTCCCGAGCACGAGTACTACCACCCGCAGCGGGTCGGCGGCACACTCATGTGCCATCGCGCGCATCGGAGCGACGCCGATCCGTTGGAAGATCCGGGCAGCAAGGACATCAGCGCCCATGTCAATTTCACCGGCCTGGCGCTGGCCGCGCAGGAGAGCGGACTTGAATGCCTGGGTTACACCAGCCAGGGGCGCTTTCTGATCAACTGCGGAATCGCGCCGCTGCTTAGCCATGCAAGCCTGGCCGAGCGAACCATGGCGCAACGGCTGATCCACGAGCATGAAATGGGTGAACTGTTCAAGGTGATCGGATTTGCCCGAGCGGCCGACGCAGGGCCGGGCCAGAGCAATTGGGACGCGGTAGGATTCGCGAGCGGCGACCGCAGCCACACACTATGAGCTCAACATCCAGCTACCGAAGTGAACAGATCGAGCGCACCGAGCGACCCTGGGGCTGGTACGAGTCGATCAGCAGCGAGCCGGGCAACAAGGTCAAGCGCATCCACGTCTACCCGGGGCAAAAGCTCAGCCTGCAAAAACATGCGCAGCGTGCCGAGCACTGGGTTGTGGTGCGCGGGCGGGCCCGGGTCACGCTTGACGCCAACGAGTTTGACTTGGCTCCGGGACAGCATTGCGACATCGCCGTGGGTCAGGTGCATCGGCTGGAGAATCAGACCGACCAGCCGCTGGAGATCGTCGAGGTTCAGTTGGGCGCCTATCTGGGTGAAGACGACATCATCCGGCTGCAGGACGATTACGGCCGTGCTTGATCAGCGCCCGCGCAAAGGCTGATCGTGGTTCGTTGGATCATCGTCATTTTCCTGGCGCTGATATTGATCAGCTGGTTCACGCCGTTGCTGCAGCGCATGGGTTTTGGCAAATTGCCGGGCGACCTGCGCTTCCGGCTGTTCGGCCGTGACTGGTTCGTGCCCGTGACCACAACTGTCCTGCTCAGCCTGGTTGCGAGCCTGATTGCCCACGTCATCTGATGGACGTCGAGCTGGATCCGAGTGTGGACTACTGTGCTGCTGTCGACATTGGCGGCAGCAAGGTGGCGGTGTCGCTGGCGCAGGCAACGCCGGGCCGTCCGCGCCTGCTGGGCAGGCGCGTGGAGCCAACTGTCAGGGAGGGCGCGCCCACGGCTCTGTCCGAACAGATCCTGCGCCTGATTGATTCGGCCTGCGCCGAGGTCGGCCTGCCCTTACAGCGGCTGGCTGGCGTCGGCGTCTCCTCCTGTGGCCCCTTTGCCATGCGCGAGGGGATGGTGGAGCTCGCCGCGCCCAATATCTGCGGCGGTCTTGCTGGTCCGGCGCGCGGCCTCGCCAACGACTGGAAGTCGGTCCCGCTGGAGGCGCCATTGCGCGCGCGCCATGCCAGGGTGCGGGTAGAAATTGACGGCATCGCAGCGCTCGAGGCCGAGCGACGCTGGGGCGCGCTGCAGGGCGTCGCGCATTGCGCTTACGTGACCTGGAGCACCGGAATCGGCATGGGACTCTGCGTCGACGCCCGTGTGCTGCGTGGCAAGAATGGGAACGCCGGACACGCAGGGCATTCCTTCGTCGTCGACGAGGTCCAGGCCCTCTGCGGATGCGGCAATGTCGGGGACGTCGAGAGCCTGATTGGCGGCAGCGCGATCGAGCGCCGCTTTGGCATGGACGCGGCGCAACTGCTGGGGCTGGCACAGACTGGCGAGCCAAGCGCGCTGTCAAGGGTCGATGATTTGTGCGCGGTGATGGGACGCGCCTTGTACAACCTGGTCGTCACCCTGGATCTGCAGCGCATCAGCCTGGGCGGCAGTGTTTACTGGAACCACCGCGACTTCCTGCTGCCGCGTCTGCAGGCGCAGATCGATGGGAAACTCGTCCCATTGACGGCGGGCTGCGCGCTGGTGAGCGCCGGTCTGGGCGCCGGGGTGGGGGATTTCGGCGCCGCCGCGCTGGTCCTTTGATGGACGCCGCCGGCGCCTGTCACGAGAAAATCTGCCAGTCTTGCTGGCACTTGCGGCAACGGACCTGGACTTCACTTTCGCGCCGATTCTCACTGACCACGGTGAAGCGCCCATAAGTCTTGCACGATGGACAACTCGCCTGATTGGCGACTTCCTCGGCGTGCATCAGCAGGTACAGGTAGCGGCGCAGCGCCCAGATGCCGACTCCGGCGCAGACCAGGATGGACAGGATATTGAGCAGCTTCTCCCCCGGCGTTGCGCCCTTGAACAGCTCGAAACTTGCCATCAGGCCGATGCTGGCAAACAGCAGGAGCAACAGGTGCGCGTGACTTGCCAGCAGCTCGCGCTCGTACCACTTGTGAAATCCGACCCGACGCACACCCTCGGCCAGGCCATGGTTAAGGGGATTCTGGGTGAACGGATTCACAGACCCATCATCGCAAATGTCGCCCGAATGCGTTTGGGCGCTGCGCCGCCGCCTTACGGAATCGCCTTGAGCGCCTGCACCCTGGCCTGATGAATCAGCTTGCCAATTTCCGGGCCGGCCAAACCCTCTGCCTGTGCCCGCGCCGCCACCGCCTCAGCCGGCGCCGCCTGCGCCGCTCGCAGGGCCAGAAGAAGTTTTTGGCGCGGGGCATAGGGCCGCTCCTCCAGGCCAAGGCGGCCGCGGGCATCCGCCTCACAGGCCAGCAGGATGTCTTCGAACCGTTGCGGCCGGCGAAAAGCGTCGCAACGCTCAAGCAAGCGCACCGTGGCCGCGGCGCCGAGGTCTTCGCTGCGATGAATGTTGCCGTGTTCCATGGCGACCGGTTCAGCCAGATCGCGACAGTCGGCCGGCACGCGCCAGCGTTCGCTGAGTTTTCGCAGCAGCCGTGAACTGCGCTGTTCATGCCCCAGATGCGCGGGCCAATGATCGACCGCGCTGCTGCCCTTGCCGAGGTCGTGGCAGAGGCAGGCAAAACGAACCGGCAGGGACGCGCCCAGACGCGCCGCCATGTCCAGCACCAGCATCAAATGCCAGCCGGTGTCGATCTCCGGGTGATGCTCGACCCGCTGCGGCACACCCCAGAGCCGGTCCACCTCGGGCAGCAGGCGCGCCAGTGCGCCACAGGCGCGCAGGATCTCGAACATTCGCGACGGCCGCTTTTCCATCAGCCCGCGCGACAGTTCCTGCCAGACCCGTTCCGAAACCAGCGCATCGACTTCACCCTGCGCGACCATGTCCTGCATCAGTCCCATGGTTTCAGGAGCGACCGAGAAATCGGCAAAACGCGCGGCAAAGCGCGCGACACGGAGAATCCGCACCGGGTCTTCACTGAACGCCTGGCTGACGTGGCGCAACACCCTGTGCTGCAGATCAGCGGCGCCGCCAAAAGGGTCGATCCTGCGCCCCTGCGCATCGATGGCGATGGCATTGATGCTCAGGTCGCGGCGCGACAGGTCCTGCTCCAGCGTCACCTCAGGTGTTGCCTGCACCGCAAAGCCTCTGTAACCGGGCGCCGACTTGCGCTCGGTGCGGGCCAGGGCGTATTCCTCCCGGGTCTCGGGGTGCAGAAACACCGGGAAATCGCGTCCGACAGCCAGGAAGCCTTGCGCCAGCATCGCCTCGGGCGTGCCACCCACCACAACCCAGTCGCGATCCTGGATCGGCAGTCCCAGCAGGGTGTCGCGCACCGCGCCGCCAACCATGTAGATTTCCATGGCGATCAGTTTAGGGCTGCCGCGGTCGCCTAGCGCGCCCAACGAAGTGAAACAGCTCGTCAGACGTGTAGGCCGTCACAAGTCGGCGCTGCCGTTGGCGGATTAGCCTGCCTCAGGCGTATGCCGGCACGGGCTCGCGCCACTCGCGCCCCACTGCTGCAAAGCCAGCCATCAACGCGTCCAACGGACTCGCCGTGCCGCCCGCGGCCACTTCGAGCACATGGGTGTAGATCATGGTGGTGCTGACGTGTCACTGCCGGATGAATACTCCCCGCTTTGACCGGTTGAAATTTCCCCAGTGTGAAGGATGAATCGAATTCAGGCCGAGGCCTGAATTCGATTCGCGCCGCTTGGGCCGAGGA
>JBCKPE010000087.1:0-8059 GCA_038901875.1 Burkholderiaceae bacterium | reverse complement strand
ACAGCCGGCGTCGCGCTGTTGCTGCTTGGCAATGCCTATGTCGCCTACCTGCAGCTGCCCCTCGCCGCAACGTCGACCTTTGTCCAAGTCGGACTCACCGGCACGGCCTACCTGATCCTGGCCTTTCTCATCAACCAGCTCGCCGCACGCCTTTCGGGCGAAGAGCAGAGTGCCAGGCGCAGCCAGCGCGCGGCCAGGGTGCAGACGCAGGTCAATGAACTGGTGATTGAGTTCCTCGAAGAAGGCGTGCTGGTGGTGGACAGTCTTGGCAATCTGCGTACCGTCAATCCGGCGGCACGACGCCTGCTGGCTTGGCCCGAAGCCGACGACCAACTTCCCGATCTGAGGACGGACCCGGGCGGCCAGCCACTGCTTCATGTGGCGCGACAAACCTTTGACACCGGGTCGCCGCAACGAGGGGACATCACTGTGTTACCGGGCAAGCCTGGCCAGCGCCCGTTGCGAGTCCGAACGCGCTTGACCACAAGCATCGAATTGCAAGCCGAACGGCTGTGCGTCGTCTTTCTGCAGGATCTGCGTGAAATGGAGGCCAAGATTCGAACCGAGAAGCTGGCCGCCATGGGCCGCATGTCGGCCGCCGTTGCGCATGAAATTCGCAATCCCCTGGCGGCGATCAGCCAGGCCAACGCGCTGCTGGACGAAGACCTGAAGAGCCCGGTGCACCGACGCCTGACCGCCATGGTGCAGCAGAACACCCGACGCCTGTCACAGATCGTTGAAGAAATTCTCGATATCACGCGCGTGCAGCGGCAGCCATCGCCCGCGACAGGCTCCAGCGTCAAGCTCAATGACAGGACCAGGCTGGCCTGCGTTGAGTGGGCGCGCCAAACGGACAACGGGAATCGCATCCTGCTGGGCCTCGAGCGCGACGTGAACGAGGCCAATTTTGATGATGCCCACCTGCATAGACTGTTGGTCAACCTGCTCGACAACGCTTCGCGCCACGCCAGCAACCGGCCGGATTCGATCCAGGTTTCCACCAGTGTCGGCCCGGACCAGAGCGTCAGTTTGCAGGTATGGAGCGACGGCATGTCGCTTGAGCCGGAAATTCAGAGTCGACTTTTTGAGCCGTTTTTTTCATCAGAGAGCCGGTCCACCGGACTTGGGCTCTACATCTGCCGCGAACTCTGCGAACGGCACGGCGCTCACATTGTTTACCAGCGGGTCAGCCGCAGCCGCGGCGCCGAGCGCATTGAAGGCAATGGCTTTAGCGTCAAATTCAGGCCAGCCGAGACCACGCGGGCGCTGCGCGACGCCGCCCCTATGATTGCGAAGTGAGCAATTCAACCGCACCGAGCGTCGCCGCCGTCAGTGTCCTGATCGTCGACGACGAGCCCGATCTCAGAACCCTGTACGAACTGAGTCTGCTGCGCGAGGGCTATCGGGTCGAATCGGCTGGCAGCCTGTTCGAGGCCGAGGCGCTGTTGGCGCAACGGCGCTTTGAAGCGGTGATCACCGACATGCGCCTGCCCGATGGCCTTGGACTGGAGTTGCTGCAGTCCATCGCGCGGCAAAAACGCAGCGAGCGCTGCATCGTCATGACCGCTTATGGTTCGGCCGAGAACGCGGTGGAGGCGCTGAAGGCGGGGGCTTTTGACTACCTGACCAAACCGGTGGATCTGAAACAGTTTCGCGCGGTTGTCGCGTCGGCAATTCTGGATCACCAGGACAGCCTCAAGGGACTGCGCACCGAGGCCTTCACCAGCGCCAGGGACAGGGAAGTCCCGGCCGCCGCCGCGTCTGCCGCTCTGGACCGGCTGGTCGGTCAGTCCGAGGCGATGCGAAGCGTCAAGGACCGGATTTCCAGAGTGGCGCGCAGCATGGCACCGGTGCTGATTCGTGGCGAGTCCGGCACCGGCAAGGAACTCGTGGCCCGGGCCATCCACGCCTGCAGCCACCGCGCGCCGGGTCCGTTCGTCGCGGTTAATTGCAGTGCGATTCCCGAGACCCTGCTCGAAGCCGAATTTTTCGGCGCGCGCAAAGGCTCATACACCGGCGCGACACAGGACCGCATGGGGTACTTTCAGGCGGCCCGTGGCGGCACCCTGTTCCTGGACGAGATCGGAGACCTGCCACTTGCCATGCAGTCCAAATTGCTGCGCGCGATCCAGGAGCGCAGCGTGCGCTCGCTCGGTTCAACCCAGGAAGACCGCGTCGACGTGCGCATCCTCAGCGCCACGCACCGGGACCTGGTCGCCGAGATTCCTGCCGGCCAGTTCCGGCAGGACCTCTATTACCGCCTCAACGTCATCGAGATCATGATTCCACCGCTGCGCGAGCGGCGCGAAGACTTGCCGGCGCTGTGCGCGGCACTGCTCGAGAAGATTTCGCGCGAATCGAATCTCCCCGCACCGCCGCTGTCGCAGGAACTGTTGCAGCAATTGGAAAACCATCCCCTTGAGGGCAACGTGCGCGAACTGGAGAACTTGCTGCACCGCGCGATGGCCTTGAGCGACGGCCGCACCCTGCAGGTCGATCTGGCGCCGACCAAGGACGTCGGGCACGGCAAAGCGGCCGTGCCCGTTTCCTTGCTGGAAGCCGATCTGCCGGCCCCGGAACTGCCGGCTGACCTGCAGGTCTACCTTGACGGAATCGAGAGATCGTTTATCGTTAGGGCGCTCGCTGCGACCGGCTTTAACCGCACGGCAGCCGCAGCCAGGCTTGGCCTGAGCCAGCGCCAGATTCGCTATCGCATCAAGCGCCTGAACATCGACGCACCCCAGGACGATCAGCCCGATGATGCCGCCGCACCCGCTACACGCGACTGACACGACAAACTGGCGCGACGGCTGGTACCGGCCCGCCGATCACCTTGCCTCGGAGAACTTTGACGCGCGACCGGCGACAGCGGACGTTGATCTGCTGGTGCTGCACTCCATCAGCTTGCCGCCAGGTGTGTACGAAGGCGACGATGTGTTGCAGCTGTTCAGCAACAGGCTCGACCTGGACCGGCACCCCTACTACCAGCAGCTTGCCGGGTTGCAGCTTAGCCCGCACTTTTTTCTGCGTCGGGATGGCCGGCTCTGGCAGTTGGTCAGTTGCGATCAACGCGCCTGGCATGCCGGCACTTCCCGCTACCGGGGTCGTGACCGCTGCAATGACGACTCCATTGGAATTGAACTGGAGGGACTGGAGGGTCTCGCGTTCGATGACCGTCAGTATCCGGCGCTGGCCGAGCTGTGCCAGGCCATTGCCAGCCGCTACTCGATTCGCCATCTGGCCGGCCATGAACACATCGCACCGGGCCGCAAGACCGACCCCGGCGCCGGCTTTGACTGGCAGCGGCTGCGCCGTTCGCTGGCCTGGGACCCGGCCTTCTTTCCGCCCGACGCTGGATCGGTTGCACGGCCCGGAAGCGGGACCGACAAGGTCTCTTGACGGCGCGCCAGGCGGCTGGACGCCAGGCCCGGAGTTTTCTCACCACACACTACCGGTAGCGTATTGCGTTCCTCTTGAGCCCCAGATATAGTGGGGAACGGCGTATCATCCAGACAGCCCACGAGGCTTCCAATGCGCCCCGAGTCTGCGCCTGACAGACGCGCAGCAGAACTAGAACTAGAACTTAAACTTAAGAAGGAAGACATGCAAATTGCCACGGAAATGACGTCCATCGCGCGGACCGCTGCGGCGCAACGGCCACGCGGCGACGCCCTGGGCCAGGCCTCAACCAGCGAACTCTCGCATTACCAGGTGACGCGGCGCAACGGCGCGGTGGTGCCGTTTGAGCCGCACAAGATCGCCATCGCCATGATGAAGGCATTCCTTGCCGTGCATGGCACGCAGGGCGCCGCCTCGGCCAGCGTGCGTGAAACTGTTGACCTCCTGACGAGCGTGGTGATCCGGGCCTTGCTGCGCTCGCGCCCGGGCGGCGGAACCTTTCACATCGAGGACGTTCAGGATCAGGTTGAACTCGGCCTGATGCGCGGCGGCCACCACGAGGTGGCGCGCGCCTACGTGTTGTACCGCGAAAAGCGTTCGCAGGAGCGCGCCCGCCAGCCGCAGGCAGCGGCGACGCAGGCGCCACAACTGCATGTGCTGGACGGCGGCAAAAAAGTTGCCCTGAACATCGGCAAACTGCAGGCGCTGATCGAAGCCTCCTGCGCCGGTCTGGGCGCCGACATCCAGCCCGACCCCATCGTTCTTGAAACCATGCGCAACCTGTACGACGGCGTGCCTATCGACGAGGTTTACAAGGCGTCCATCCTGGCAGCTCGTACGCTGATCGAAAAAGACCCGGACTACAGCTACGCCACCGCGCGCCTGCTGCTGCACACGATTCGCCGTGAAGTGCTCGGCGAGGAAGTGGCCCAGGAAGACATGGTCACGCGTTACGCCGAGTACTTTCCTCAGTTCATCGCCAAGGGCGTCGAGAATGAATTGCTCGATGAAAGACTGCAGCAGTTCGACCTGGCCCGCCTGGGCGCCGCACTCAAGCCCGAGCGCGACCTGAAATTCACCTACCTCGGCCTGCAGACCCTGGCTGACCGCTACTTTCTGCATGTGCGCAAGCACCGAATCGAGCTGCCCCAGGCTTTCTTCATGCGCGTGGCCATGGGCCTGTCGCTCGACGAAATCGACCGCGAAGCGCGCGCGATCGAGTTCTACGAAATCATGTCCTCGTTCGACTTCATGTCGAGCACGCCGACGCTGTTCAATGCCGGCACCCTGCGCTCGCAACTGTCCTCGTGCTACCTGACCACGGTGCCCGATGACCTGGGCGGCATTTACGATGCTGTCAAGGAAAACGCGCTGCTGTCCAAGTTCGCCGGTGGCCTCGGCAACGACTGGACCCGGGTACGCGCGCTCGGGTCCCACATCAAGGGCACCAACGGCGAGTCGCAAGGCGTTGTACCCTTCCTGAAGGTAGCGAATGACACCACCGTGGCGGTCAACCAGGGCGGCAAACGCAAGGGCGCCACCTGTGCCTACCTGGAAACCTGGCACCTGGACATTGAGGAATTCCTGGAACTGCGCAAGAACACCGGCGACGACCGCCGCCGCACGCACGACATGAACACCGCCAACTGGATTCCCGACCTGTTCATGCGCCGCGTGATGGAAAAAGGCAGTTGGACGCTGTTTTCCCCGTCCGACACGCCGGACCTGCACGACAAGTTCGGTGTCGAGTTCGAGAAAGCCTATACCGCCTACGAAGCCAGGGCAGACCGCGGCGAAATCAAGCCCTCCCGAAAACTGCAGGCCATCGACATGTGGCGCAAGATGCTCTCGATGCTGTTCGAGACCGGCCATCCCTGGATCACCTTCAAGGACGCCTGCAATGTGCGCTCGCCCCAACAGCATGCCGGCGTGGTGCATTCCTCCAACCTCTGCACCGAAATCACGCTCAACACCAGCGACACCGAAACCGCAGTCTGCAACCTGGGTTCCGTGAACCTGGTCCAGCACCTCAAAGACGGCGCAGTGGACCACGAAAAGCTCAAGAAAACCATCACCACGGCCATGCGCATGCTAGACAACGTGATCGACGTCAACTACTACCCGGTCGAAAAAGCGCGCGACTCGAACATGCGGCACCGGCCCGTCGGTCTGGGCATCATGGGCTTCCAGGACTGTCTGTATGAGTTGCGTATTCCTTATGCGTCGGATGCAGCGGTCGAGTTTGCAGACAAATCGATGGAAGCCGTGTGTTACCACGCCTACTGGGCCTCGACCGAGCTGGCCAGGGAGCGCGGCCAATACACCAGCTATAAAGGCTCGTTGTGGGACCGGGGCATCCTGCCGCAGAACACCCTGGACATGCTGGCGAAAGAACGTGGCGGCTATGTGGAAGTCGACCGTTCTGCAACGCTGGACTGGGATGGCCTGCGCCAGAAAATCGCCAAAGACGGCATGCGCAATTCCAACTGCGTGGCCATTGCCCCGACAGCCACCATTGCCAACATCATCGGTGTGGAGGCATGTATCGAGCCCTGCTTCGGCAACCTCTCGGTGAAGTCCAACCTGTCGGGCGAGTTCACCGTCATCAATTCCTACCTGGTGCGCGATCTGAAACGTCTGGGACTGTGGGATGAGGTGATGGTGATGGACCTGAAACACTTCGACGGCTCGCTGCGTCCGATTGATCGTGTGCCCGAGGACGTCAAATCGCTCTATGCCACGGCTTTCGAGATCGAGCCGCATTGGCTGGTCGAGGCCGCCGCGCGCCGGCAGAAGTGGATCGACCAGGCGCAGTCACTGAACATTTACATGGCCGGAGTGTCGGGCAAGAAGCTCGATGAAACCTACAAGCTGGCCTGGGTGCGTGGCCTGAAGACCACCTATTACCTGCGCACGCAGGGCGCGACCCACGCCGAAAAATCCACCGTCAGTGCCGGCAAGATGAATGCAGTTTCGTCGGGCGGCGGCGCCATCGTGACCGAACGGATGAGCGCGCTCGATCGGGTCGCCGCTGCGGCGCAATCACAGAGCGGCGCGCTGCTGGCAAGCGACGTTGCGTTCTGTGCTGTTGACGATCCGGCCTGCGAGGCATGCCAGTGACCCTGGCGGCATCATGATGCAGGGCACAACGCGCGATGCGAATGAGCAACACATGCGTGCGACCAAGTCAATGAACACTTTCAAATTTGTTTCGATGCTCGGATAATTCCGACACTGGATTGATATGCTCATTTGGGACGAAGAAATCAGGACAGCGTTGCCGCATTCAGCGCAAGCACTTCCAACCAGCGGATCTCCGACGTTCCGCTCGGTCGAACTCCCCCCGCAATCTCCCGCATCGACAACGCGGATCCTCGACGATGGCGCCGTGGTCGAAGTCGCGTCCCCCTTGCCGAGTCCGGCATTGAACACGCGGCGCGTGGTCGCAGCGGACAAGCGCATCATCAATGGTCAGACCGACGTGAACCAGTTGGTCCCGCTCAAATACAAGTGGGCCTGGGAAAAATACCTCGCCAGTTGCGCCAACCACTGGATGCCGCAGGAAGTGAACATGACGCGCGACATCGCGCTCTGGAAAGACCCGAACGGCCTGACCGAAGACGAGCGCCGCCTGGTCAAGCGCAACCTCGGCTTCTTTGTCACCGCCGACTCGCTGGCCGCCAACAACATTGTGCTGGGCACCTATCGCCACATCACGGCGCCCGAGTGCCGCCAGTTTCTGCTGCGCCAGGCGTTCGAGGAAGCGATTCACACGCATGCCTACCAGTACATCACCGAGTCGCTGGGCCTGGACGAAAGCGAAATCTTCAACGCCTACAACGAAGTGCAATCGATCAGGGACAAGGACCAGTTCCTGATTCCCTTCATCGATGCGATCTCCGACCCGAGCTTCAAGACCGGCACCCAGGAGGCCGACCAGACCCTGCTGAAATCCCTGATCGTGTTTGCCTGCCTGATGGAAGGCCTGTTCTTCTATGTCGGCTTCACGCAGATCCTGGCGCTGGGACGGCAAAACAAGATGACCGGCGCGGCCGAGCAATACCAGTACATCCTGCGCGACGAGTCGATGCACTGCAACTTCGGCATCGACCTGATCAACCAGCTCAAGCTCGAAAACCCGCTGCTCTGGACCGCCGAGTTCAAGGCCGAGATCAAGGCCCTGTTCATGAAAGCGGTCGAGCTCGAATACCGCTACGCCGAAGACACCATGCCACGTGGCGTGCTCGGCCTCAATGCTTCGATGTTCAAGGGCTACCTGCGCTACATCGCCAATCGCCGGGCGATCCAAATTGGCCTGGAAACCCTGTTTCCGAACGAAGAAAATCCGTTCCCGTGGATGAGCGAGATGATCGACCTGAAAAAGGAACGCAATTTCTTCGAGACACGGGTGATCGAATATCAGTCCGGCGGCGCGCTGTCCTGGGACTGAGGATGAAAGATTGGATTCAATGGATTCACTGAATGCACATAGGCGCATCAAGTCCGGCAGAAACGGGCCCCGCTCTATGTCAACCGAGTTCATGGCGCTGGGCCCTTGGTCCCAACGTCATGAATCGCTTCATGCACCCAACAGGCGTGAAGTGCTCTTTGTAACTTGATCAAGGAGAAAATCATGGCAACTGCAAAGAAACCGGCGGCG
>JBCKPE010000086.1:0-8088 GCA_038901875.1 Burkholderiaceae bacterium | reverse complement strand
CCAAAGGACTGCGCCGCCGACTCGCAAGCCGCAGTATGACATCGATCAAGTTGGTCGTCACCATCGTGCGGCTAACTCTGCGTTAATGCCCAGCTCATTGAGCGGGAACACCTCATGGATGCGGGCCAGCAGCGCGACCCAAAGGTAGCGCACCGAACTCTCCGGCCGAACCCCGTAGGCCCTATGCCACCATTCGCTCTGCTAGTCCGCCAAGAAAAAATTCCATCTCGATGGACGGGCTTTTCCTGAAACATACTGGTGGCCTGGGGCGGAATCGAACCACCGACACAAGGATTTTCAGTCCGCTACCCGACCCCACCGAGCCAAAACTCAAAAAGTCCGCCGCTGTCCACAGATCAATAGTCGGTGCCGGTCCTTGACGGTCCAACGCGTTAGCCGCCCTGCGCTTAGTCTTGGAGAGGTCGATCATCACCGCGGCGAGCCTAATGCACCGTGGCACCCGGCGCGACCAGGTCGTGCGCCGTTCGGCCGCCAATCTGCGGCTGCAGCCGGGCACCCAGGGTCGATACGGCCTGGCTGAACATTTTCAGCAGCGTCTCGACGTGGACGCCGACGTACGGGCTTACGACGTGGTCGGCAACGGCGAACAGCGTGGTGTCGCGATGGACGAGGCGAAGCAGCGCCCTGCCGGCGTTCAGTTCATTGAGCAACTCGTACACCTTTGGATTCGCGTCAACACGTTCAAGGATGGGCGCGCAAACGCGGATCAGCGAACTCCCGCCGACGGCCGAGAAATAGATCGGGGAGCCGTGGAAGGCAATCGCAATATCTCCGTCGGCGTCGGCTGCGAGATCTTCGACTCCGGTCGCTGCCTTGAGTGTGGACAGCAGCCGCTCAGTCAGCAGTGCAACGCTCTTGTCATTGCCTCGCGCTGAGCGCATCAAACCCAGTTCCGAGAAGTCCCGGATCTGATGCTGCGTGTCATACGCCTCGTATTCCAGGAACCCCGGATGAGGCACGCCCATGATCTCCCTCAGCGTTTGTACGGCCAGGGTGGCAAGGCGCTTGAATCGAACGGGTCTGGGAAATTCCTGGTAGAAATTGGGCGATCCGTCCGGGTCCAACTCCGGGGTGGCCTCGTGGTGTGCGCCCGTTGGCTCAAGCCATCCACCCGCAATCATTTGAGCGATTTGTGCGGCAGTGAGTTTCTGTTTGCGCTTCAGGAAGGCGTTGCTGGTCGCCTCCATCCGCATTCCGTGCGAACCCTGCGCGGCAAACTGCACGAACCGGTTCGTGCCCTTGAGACTGAGAATCAGAAACTGATCCTCTTCAAGCTTTGCCAGTGCCGTGGCCAGACGTTTCTCAAACGGCGGCCAGGCCACCGACATCCGGCGGGTAGTCGTGGGACTGGGAACGCTCGTTGCTGTCGTCATGAAGGCGCTTGACCGGGTAGCTGGGGCCTGCTGGTAGCACGTTTGTGCAATTGATTGCACAGATTCATCACACCAATCCTCGCTCGGCGAAGCTCAGCATTTCAGTACCAACCACGATGAAATGATCAAAAAACACACAGCTACCAGCTCCAGCCCCTGTTTTAGCGCGTTGATAAGTCGTAGGTCAGGCAGGTGCGCGGTGACCTCCCACAAGTTTGTGGGCCAGCACCGCCGCCTCGTCGTAGGTTTTGCGGTACTGCGTCTGATTCTGGTCCACACGTACTGCCCACCGGCCGTCGTGTTCCCAGATGAAGCCCCGGCTCTTGACCGACTCGTCCTTGATCTCAAAGTCGCCACTAACAGGATCACGGACTAAGACAATCATTTTGATTCTCCATGGTCTTGGCAATCCTCCGACTCCAGGGCAATACGATGGCCCTGAGCTATCAGGTTACTGAGCCACTGACTGAGAAACTGATTCAAGTCGCGCTTGGCACGAACGTCCGTCGTTGCATTGTCTTCACCGTACACCCTGCGATAGCTGTAGCAGTCTTGATAGGTCAGTGCCTCTGTCGTTTGACGCTGGGGATACACCGCAACCTCCATATCCGGGTCGGCAATCATGTCCCCGTTTTGTTTGTAGTAATGCGATAGCGCGATGATGATGCGCTCTGGTTTCCGTTGGAGGATGTCCAGATTCAAATCCATGTAGCCCTTGACTACGGACTTGCCATGCTCAGGGATGGTGAGCAGGCCGGGAATGACTTTCAACAACTTCCGATAAATCCGGCTGTGAACGTCCCCGCGGATGACTGTTTCTGATTTCACTTTCCACCTCCTTTTTGATTGAACTGATTTCATATCAACCCACGCTCAGCAAAGCTCAGCGTTTGATTTCCCGCGACGATCACATGATCCAGCACCCGGACATCAACCAGTGCCAGTGCTGATTTAAGCGTTTGGGTAAGGATTTCGTCCGCCCGTGATGGCGTGGTGCTGGCTGAAGGGTGGTTATGACTAAAAATCAGTGACGCGGCATTCAATCGTAGAGCCTCCTTGACCACCTCGCGCGGATAAACCGAAGACTGACTGAGGGTTCCGCGAAACATCTCACTGGCAACGATCAGGCGGTTCTGAGAATCCAGAAACAGCACGACGAAACTCTCGTACTCCCGCCCGGCAAAGAACAGGCGCAGGTAGTCCTTTACGTGTTCCGGGGTTGACAGAATCGAGTCACGACGCAGCTCTTCATTCAGCCACCGCCGAACCAGCTCCCTGGCCGTCGCGCAAATCTCATGCTCGTCCGGTGATTCCGAAAACAACGGCTTCAATGTTCCTCGGTACAGTCGGTGCGATTCCTGTACACCGATCAGCTTCGCCAGCAAGTCCACGTCTGACAGGTGCGAGAGGTAAGCGGGTGCAGTCACAGTACGGCACCCGCCGCGTTATCGACGAAGATGTTGGCGTCGCGGATGTATCTGCTGAGCATGGCGTCACTTTTGTGCCCCGTCTGCTGCCTGATCTTCCAACTGGAAACCCCAGCTTGTGCCGCACTGGTGACCAGACCAGCACGCAGGCTGTGGCCTGAATAATTTGCTGGGTCTAGTCCAACTGCAACAGCACGTTTTTTGACGATGACCGCCACTGCCTCAGATGACAGCGCAGCTTCACTTATCTGGCCGTGTTTTGTTACAGAACGAAAAATGGCGCCGGCCGTTATCACCGCCACTTCAAGCCAGCTTTTGAGAGACAAAACCGGGCAGTGCCTACCCCGTGCGTATGGAATAGCCACCCTACGCCCAGCACCTTCTTGGTCGGTCTTGCTCCGGCGTATATGCGCCAGCATCCCTTGTTCAACGAATTCAATGTCAGAGAATTGGAGGGCGACGAGTTCAGAGCGACGGAAGGCTCCGGCAAAGCCAACCAGAAGCAAGGCTCTGTCCCTCGCACCGATGATGCCCAGCAGGTTCTGCACCATGGCCGCGATGTCTGCCTTCAATATCGGGCTGACTTGCTGCTGGGTTGTGCCATGCACCCTGCTGATTCCCTTTAAAGTGGCCTTGACAAGCTCTGCCTTGGTAGGTGATGGCATGCCCTGGCTGGTGTGGGCCTTGCTGAGGCTCACCAGCCTGCGCGAGAGCGTAGCGCCGGAGAGTTTTCCCCCGTACTCGGCAAGGTAGCGCGCAATAGTTTCTGGTGCTGCGGGGATGCTGCCACCCCAGGAAATAAAATGCTCAATGTCAGCACGGTACGCACGTAGGCTGTTGTCAGACAGTGATGCTCGCAGGTATTGGACAACCAGTTCGTTACGGCCATCGTTTCGTATGGTTTCCGGCGAATTCAAACAAGAATCTGCAGCTTTTTTGACCTCCGATATTGAGGTGTTATCAGCGGTTAGGAGCGGTCTGTCTCTCACCAGGAATACCGATTACCGGCGGATCATAAAACTCGGGCAGCCACTGGTCACCGGGCTCCAGCCGTCCAAAATGCTCATACGCCCTGCAGGCCGCACTCATGTGACGCACGACCCCGGCAAAACGGGAATCTCGTCCACATCTTGTGTGGATACCATCGCGGGCAAACGACGGGGTTTCAATCGGCGTCTGCAATCGCTCTATAGAATTCTGAATTGATCGCGATACGGCTTCCACGCTAATTTCTGGCACATGCTGTTCGCCAAACGCACCATGAACGAGAGAATAATAGGCTTGGCCGCTGATGTTGCTATCCAGCCATAGCGTTGATGCATGTCGGTAAAATACCTGGGCCAATCTACGTGCTTGCTGATTACCTGATTCGCCAGCCCAGCTCAGCAGATGTTCAGCGAGTAGCTGGGAACGGAAATCTTGGCGTTCGTATGCGGCGTTAAACGCTGCGAGGCCACGAACGAGGTCACGGTTCTCAATCGCACTGCCCATGATCTGAAAAAGGGCGTTCAGGGTGATACCACGGAAATCCGGGGAAGATAATTCGGCTATCCGCCAGTTGTAAATGTACTCACGCCCGTCTGGCTGGGCCCACCAGTTTGGTGTCGAGCAAATTCGTAGTAATTCTGTGGCCGCTGCCTCAAACGACTTCCGGCCGGGGCTACCAAACCATTCACTGACTTTTTCTGTAACGCCTACGGAGATATTGTCTTCGCCAGAACACAGAAGAATTCTGCGCTTGATTCGGTGTTTCTCTTTGGGCTGCTGCCAGAGAAAGACCAGCCAGTTCATAGCATCGCCAGAATGTCGTAGCCGAACCGTTTTGATGAACGCCGATATGGCTTCTGATGCTGTTGGAACCGCGGTATATACGCTCACAGTGTTTGATTTTAATTCTGCTATATACGTGATTATAACGTAGAAATGCCTTTCATAATCAAATAGTTGTAAATAATGTATATCTGATGGAACTGCTGGTGTTCAATCCGGTTCCACTATCCGTGAATTAAAGCCCGATCAACAGTCGGGGTCACGAACTCAGCAAATCGTTACGATGTCTTCCATCGATTCTATGGACCTGTTGAACACGATCACCTTGCCGCCGGCATCGTAAGTGAATGCCCGATCACCCCATCGTTTTTGCAGATCAAAATCGGCCGCCCGATGTTTTAACCCCTTCTCCAGTGCGCCGTTTACTGATGCCATTGTGTGGAGAACACCGAGAGCGGCCTTCATTTGAATAGGTTTTGTCAGCGTCATGTCGCACAGTATTTCCTGCAAGACCTCAATAGCGGTTAGGGCCGTGCTGTTCATCTTTTTGGCTATCTCCTCCATACCGGAGTTGGCAACCAAATTTAATTTGGAACTGAACTCCGGTAGTTTCTGCCAGCGATAGAGGGTCATGGTCGTTATCTGCAGTATTTCCGCCACCTGATTCGCGGGCTTGCCCATTGCCAGTAACTTGATGGCATTTAGTTGACGTGGTTTTAACGACTGTACGTTCATAACATTTCCTGACAATCAATAACATCGACTAGCACATTATACTGGGGCCGCCTGTAGCTACTAACGCTGTGTGCACCTTTGCAGACGCGTTGGTAACTCTGTGCCGAAGGTTGTGCGGGTAGGAGTTTGTTAGAGTGCTAAACCCGCTTTATGCTTTGCAGTTCACCCACCGCAATGGAATGTCGCCTGAAGCTGATCCGTTGCTTGCCGGGTAGCTTGGTCCTGGACACGCTCAAGCTCCGTGACGAACTCGGGGCAATGGTTAATCCAGTAGCTGATCGTTGACTCCTTGCACCCCACCAAAAGGGCCGTAAAAGCCCCTGACAGGCCCCCGGCTAGCACATTCCATGCCTCGGCGGCCACAGGTCTTCATCGGCTCGTTCGATAATTGTGGATAACCTGCCGCAATTAATTGCACAGATATCACCAGCGTCGGGTTGCCCGGGGCTGCATAGGCGCTCGGGGTGCTAAAGGCGGCTCTGACCCTATGGGGTCTTGGGCCTTCGGCGGACACCGGATAAAACGTGTCCCAAAAACTGAACAACCATTACTTGCGACGATGGTCAGAGTGCATTTTAAGACTAATAACGATATAACTAAACACCAATTCATCCACCTAATTGAATATAGGATTATGGATGAGAATTATCCAAGAAGAACGTATCCCGAACGAGTTGCGGCCAACTTTCCCAGATGGTTTTGACCTGCCACCAACTTGGGGGGGGCGTCCTTGATCAGAGACTTGAACTTGGCTCGTTGGTTCTTGTCATCAATCATCAGCAGCGAATCTTGAAGCCCCCGAAATTGGGCAAGGGCGACGAACATTTTCAATAGCTGTGAATCCTGTTCCTGGATCGCGTCAACGGTGTTGAGTATCAATTTCTCAAATGGGTTATCGACCTCTTTTAGTTGCCCGAGACCGAAGTCGGGACGTAACCGGATTTCGATGCGCGTGGTCGGGTCGGGGGGAAGCTGTATCTTCGTGTGCCACTTTGCATTCATGTGCTTGACTTGTGCGACCTTGTCATAGATGGTTATGAATCTCGCACCGTCATAACTGCCGATTTGCAGCGTTTCGGTTTTGCCGGACTTGCAGTAGACGCGGCTGACTTGCATTCCGGGATATGCCGCCAAAAGGTGGTCGATGCCGATGCCTGTTAAGTCCACCGACAGGTCAATTCTTGTGACCTTCGCCCGGAGGGGCAGATCATCAATCCCACCCGGCAAGATTGACAGCAAAATAGCCTGCACCAGTTCCATATCGCAATTGGCTGGATTGAAGTCGATACGGAAAAAGCTGATCCCTGACGCCTTGGGCTCGTACTCGATCAGCAACTGCATCCTGCTTGGGTAGTCACCTTCGTACACAAAGACACGATGGTTGTATTGCTTCCCCGTATAGCGTTTCACGTGCATGTTGGAGCCAACTAAGTCCTTCATGTTTGCCACCAGTATTTTTTGATCCTGTTGGGATTTGTAGTCAATGGTTGAGGCCAACTTGTCGCAAAACATGTCGCTTACACTGACCGCTGATGTTGTATTTTCAGATGACATCTCCAGCAGCCTTGTCTAATTAACTGGATTCGTCATGAACTATCTGCTGGCCCTCTACCTGCTATTAGAGTGAGCGCCAAAAGTGAGATTCATTTTTCGAAGAACTCCTTCATCGTGCGGGTCTTCCAGTAAGGAATGCGGCCATCCATACCATCCGGTTTTGGATAAACCCCGTCACGAATGCGCTGGTATAGCGTCGAATGCGAAACGCCAGTAAGGGCCATTAGATGTGCAACTCGAAGGCGGCCCGGCTCATTAAGGCTAATTAACGGAGCTACGGCTCGCGTATGTCCGCGTTGGCCGCTCCGGACCTTGGTTTTAGTGTTCGCAATTATTTCCATCACCAATACCCCGCTTTTCCGTGAGGTGCATGCCTACCCACGGATATCAAAAACCGGCAAGTGCGATCATCAGATTGCGTACCACCGGAGCGCTAAACTCCCATTGCGGGAATTCTTTCTGAGATGCACTCCGTTGCAAACTGACGGGTCGGATAATAGCTGACCCTATCCGAACTGTCAACAACTTTCTACTGGCAGATACGTTCGATCTGATTACTGAATCGATGAATTGATGAAGATGAGAAAATATTGCTCATTAACGTTCTAATTTGGGCGAATTGAGTCGATGTAGTCTGCCCATTCTTGCATCATCACTGTGCGAGCGGGCAGGTACTTTGCTTGGTTGTAGGCGGCCTTGACTTGGCTTTGTTCTGAGTGTGCGAGCTGCCGTTCGATGATTTCGGGCTGGTAGCCCAGCTCGTGCAGGAGAGTTGCAGCCGTTCCTCGGAAACCGTGGGCGGAAAACCCGATGCTTCCAGCGCCGGAGAATCCAAGTCGTTTCAGCGCTTGATTTATCGTTGTCGGCGTCATGTAGTCATGCGGTCGGCGATAGTTTGGAAACAAGTGGGGGCTGGAGCCGGTAATTCCTCTGAGCTCGAACAACAGTTTCGTTGCTTGGGTGGAAAGGGGAACGATGTGTTCGGACTTCATCTTCATGCGGCCTTCAGGTATGCGCCACAGCGCGCCGTGCAGATCAAATTCCTCCCACTTCGCTTTGCGAATCTCACCCGTTCGCACAAAGGTCAGTAGAAGCAATTCAATCGCTATTGCCGTCGTGCGATGTCCCTGAAACTTTCTCAGTTTCCCGAGTAGTGCTGTGATCTGATCCGGTTTGAGTGCGAGGTTGTGTTTAACTTTTGGACGCTT
>JBCKPE010000085.1:0-8176 GCA_038901875.1 Burkholderiaceae bacterium | reverse complement strand
ATATCCGGACCACCGATCTTGCCAACCACGCGGCTTAGTGATTGTGGCTTCGACATCACATCGCTGCGCGATATGAGTCTTCGCCGCAACCATTGAGCCGCATGGCGGCTCAATGGTTGTCCCTGGGCACAAATGCGCCACGTTTGCCGACCAGAAAGTCAAGATCGGCGCCTTGGTCGGCTTGCAGCACATGGTCGATATAGAGCTTCCAGTAGCCTGAGGAGAGCGGCGGCTCGGGCGCTTTCCAGAGGGCCCGGCGTTTGGCAAGTTCTTCATCGCTGACGTGCAGATGCAGGCGGCGCTTGGGCACGTCGAGTTCAATGATGTCGCCGTTTTGCACCAGGGCCAGCGGGCCGCCGGCGGCGGCCTCGGGCGCGGTGTGCAGCACCACGGTGCCGTAGGCGGTGCCGCTCATGCGCGCGTCGCTGATTCGCACCATGTCGGTGATGCCTTTTTTCAGGATCTTCGGCGGCAGCGGCATGTTGCCGACCTCGGCCATGCCGGGGTAGCCCTTCGGGCCGCAGTTCTTCAGCACCAGGATGCAGTTTTCGTCGACGTCGAGCTGCTCGTCGTCGATGCGGGCATGAAAGTCCTCGATGTCCTCGAACACCACGGCGCGCCCCTTGTGCACCATCAGCGCAGGTGTGGCGGCGCTGGGCTTGATGACGGCGCCGCGTGGCGCCAGATTGCCGCGCAGCACGGCGATGCCGGCCTTGTCCTTGAACGGCGTGGCCAGCGGCATGATGACATCCGTGTTGTAGTTCTGCGCGTCGGCGATGTTCTCGCCAAGAGTCTTGCCGTTGGCGGTGATCGCCTCCAGATGCAGGTGCTGGGCGATTTCCTTCAGCACCACCGGCAGGCCACCGGCGTAGCAGAAGTCTTCCATCAGGTACTTGCCCGAGGGCTGCAGGTTCACCAGGCAGGGCAGTTCGCTCGCGAGCCGGTCGAAGTCATCGAGTTGCAGGTCGACGCCGATCCGGCCAGCCATCGCCGTCAGGTGGATCACGGCGTTGGTCGAGCCGCCAATCGCCGCCAGGGTCCGAATCGCGTTCTCGAACGCCTGACGCGTCAGGATCTTCGACAGGATCAGGTCTTCATGCACCATCCCCACCGCGCGCCGTCCGGCCATGCGCGCCAGCACATTGCGCCTGCCGTCCACCGCTGGGTAGGCGGCGTTGCCGGGCAGGCCAATACCCAGTGCTTCCACCATGCAGGCCATGGTGCTCGCCGTTCCCATCGTCATGCAGTGGCCGTGGCTCCGGTGCATGCAGCTTTCGGCTTCGAAGAAATCCTGCAGCTTCAGGGTGCCGGCGCGCACCTGCTCGCTCATGCTCCAGACTCCGGTGCCCGAGCCCAGTTCCTGGCCGCGCCATTTGCCGTTGAGCATCGGGCCGCCGCTGACGCCGATCGTCGGCAGGTCAGCGCTGGCCGCGCCCATCACCAGCGCGGGCGTGGTCTTGTCGCAACCCATCAGCAGCACGACACCGTCGATTGGATTGCCACGGATGCTTTCCTCGACGTCCATCGACGCCAGGTTGCGGTACAGCATGGCGGTCGGGCGCAGCAGCACCTCGCCCAGCGACATCACCGGGAACTCCAGCGGAAAGCCACCCGCTTCGTAGACGCCGATCTTGACCTGCTCGGCCAGGGTGCGGAAATGGCTGTTGCAGGGGGTTAGTTCGCTGAAGGTGTTGCAGATGCCGATCACCGGGCGCCCGTCGAACTGGTCGTGCGGAATGCCTTTGCCCTTGAGCCAACTGCGGTAGGCGAAGCCATCGCGGTCCTGGCGGCCGAACCATTGCTGGCTGCGCAGCGCCCGGGCGGGCCCGGCTTGCTTCGCTCCAGCAGGCTTGCCGGTCTCGGCGTTGCCCGAAGTGGCGCGGTCATTTTTCGGGTCGGATGCTGGCTTCATGATGTGCTGCCGAAGTTGATGATGTTTGGACCGGCCGAGCCTTCAGGGTTTCCACTGAATACCGGTGCTGGCATTCATCATATGATAGACATAAATCAGGCCGTCAACATGGCGGTTATGCAAAAGGAACAGACGTTTGTCAAAACCCGAAGTGCTGGTCGCCAGCAAGGTCTGGCCACCATTCATGCAGGCCTTGCGCGCCGCATTCGAGGTGCACGACCGCCTGCACGAGTCCGATCCGAAGGTTCTTGCCCAGCTCGGCCCGCGCATTCGCGGCATCGCGACGACGGGAGAGGCCAGGGTGTCGCGCGAGTTAATTGCTGTATTGCCCGCGCTGGAGTTGATATCGGTTTTTGGCGTGGGCTACGACGGCGTCGATGTTGCCGCCGCGCGTGAACGCGGTGTGCTGGTGACGCACACGCCCGACGTGCTGACCGACGAAGTGGCCGACCTTGCGCTGGCGCTGACGCTTTGTATCGCGCGGCGCATTCCTCAGGCGGATCGTTTTGTCCGCGCCGGCTGCTGGCCTGCGGGAGCGTTTCCATTGACGCGCAAGGTTAGCGGTGCGCGGTTGGGCATCGTCGGCCTCGGACGGATCGGACTGGCCATCGCGCGCCGTGGCGAAGCCCTTGGCATGAGCATCGCGTATTGCAGCCGCAACGCCAGGAGCGACGTCGCCTACCGCTACTTTCCGAATCCGCGCTCGCTCGCTGCCGAGGTCGATTTTCTTGTGGTCAGCACGCCCGGCGGCGCCGGGACGCGCAAGCTCATCGACGCCGAGGTGCTGGCAGCCCTCGGACCCAAGGGCTATCTGATCAATGTGGCGCGTGGCTCGGTGCTGGACGAAACGGCGCTGATTCGAGCCCTGCAGGACGGCGTGATTGCCGGCGCCGCGCTGGATGTATTTGAGAACGAACCCCAGGTGCCGGCCGAGTTGGTGGCGCTTGACAATGTGGTGCTGACGCCGCATATGGCCAGCGGCACCTGGCAGACGCGCCAGGCCATGGCTGACCTGGCATTGACCAATCTCCAACTGCACTTTGCCGGCAAACCGGTGTTGACCCTGGTGCCCGAGATGCAGGCGGTACATTCACGATGAAGACCGCGCACGGCACCACCGTTGACTTCCTGGGCCAGGCCGTCGTTGCCGGTCGCTACGCCGTCGCTGCTTTGCTGCCCCCGGAGCCGCTGCTTTGCCTTGAACTCGGCGTCAGCCGCACCGTCGTGCGCGAAGCGGTGAAGTCGCTGATCGGCAAGGGAATGTTGAGCGTCGGCCCGAGGGTGGGGACCAGGGTGCTGGCGTCGAATTCCTGGAACTGGTTCGACCATGACGTGATCGCCTGGCAAAGCGCCGCCGGCATAGCGCCCGATTTCATCCGTGACCTGCAGGAACTGCGCCGCGCGCTCGAGCCGGCCGCCGTCAGGCTCGCCGCGCAGCGCGCCAGTGCCCAGGATATCGAGGCCATTGAGCGCGCCTACCGCGGCATGGAACAGGCGGTCGATGAAGACGGCGACTACGTCAGCCAGGATCTGAAGTTTCACCAGGGGCTGCTGCGCGCCTCCGGCAACCGAATGTTGATGCAGATGAGCAAGGTGCTGGCGCCTCTGCTGCGCATCGGTTTTGAACTGTCGACGCGCCGCAAGGACGGGCCCAGGCAGTCACTTCCTCTGCATCGCGCCGTGCTTGATGCGGTAACAGCGCATGACGCGGACGCGGCCGAACGCGCTATTCTCGAGCTTCTCCAGGGCGCGAGTCTGGATTTAGAAATGGTGCTGGGTTCGCGTCGCCGACGGCCTGGCCTTGATCGATCGGCGCCGCGTAAAGTGCTGGCCTGACGGCTTTTTCTGTTCTCAACTTCACAAGGAGATGTTTCGATGAAACTCAAGTACTTCCTACCCAGCGCCATCATGGCCGCGGCACTGCTGGCCGCAGGCCAGGCCAGCGCCCAGGAAAAACTCACCGTCTGGTGGGGCAAGGGCTTTTACAAGGCGGAGGATGATGCCCTGTTTGCCGCGATCAAGAAATTCGAGACGAAGTACCCGAAGGTCAAGATCGACCTGTCGCTGTACGCGCCGCAGGAAATGATTCCGAAAACGGTGGCCGCGATGGATGCCGGCAATCCGCCCGACGTGGCCTACGGCGACGTGTTCGACTTCCAGGTGACGGCGAAGTGGGCCTACGACGGCAAGCTCGAAGACGTCTCCAGCATCATCGACCCGCTGCGCGCCAAGTTCGAGCCGAGCGCCCTGTCCACCACCTTCCTCTACAACAACGCAACGCAGAGTCGGGCCTACTACGCTTACCCGATCAAGCAGCAGACCATGCACATCCAGTACTGGAAGGACATGCTGGCCGATGCCGGCTTCAAGGAAAGCGACATCCCGAAGGACTGGAAGGGCTACTGGACCTTCTGGTGCGACAAGGTGCAGGCTGGCTACCGGCAGAAAACCGGCACCCGCATCTTCGGCACGGGTTTCCCGATGGGCGTTGATTCGAGCGACTCGTTTTATTCGTTCCTGACCTTTATGGACGCCTACAACGTCAAGCTGGTGAACGACTCGGGCAAGCTGCTGGTGGACGATCCGGCGGTGCGCCAGGGCCTGATCAACGCCATGACCGATTACACCTACGTCTACGGCGCCGGTTGCACGCCGCCCTCGGCGACGAACTGGAAGGACCCGGACAACAACGTGGCGTTTCACAACAAGACGATCATCATGACGCATAACGCGACGATCTCGATTGCCGCCAAGTGGCTGGATGACATGAACAACGCCACGCTGACCGAGCCGCAACGCGCGCAGGCCAAGAAGAACTACACCGAGCTGATCGCCACCGCGGGCTTCCCGAACAAGCCGGATGGCTCCAAGATGACGTATCGCGCGGCGGTGAAGACCGGCGTCATCTTCAAGGGCGCCAAGAACAAGGCGATGGCGAAGAATTTCGTTGCCTTCATACTGGACGAGGCGAACCTGACACCGTACGTCGAGGGCTCACTGGGCCGCTGGTTCCCGGTGACCAAGGCGGCGCAACAAAGCGCGTTCTGGAAGAGCGACCCGCACCGTCTCGCCGTCTACAACCAGTTCATGAACGGCACGACGCCCTTCGAGTTCACCAAGAACTACAAGTTCACCGTGCTGAACAACGAAAACGTGTGGGCCAAGGCCATGAACCGCGTGCTGAGCGAGAAGGTGCCGGTGGACCGGGCTGTTGACGAGATGATCGCCCGCATCAAGACGGTCGCGCAGTAACTGCTGTCAAACCCGACCCGGCGCGGGGCTGGACCCTGCGCCGGGTCGCTGTTTCAGTCGCCCTGTTCCACTTCAACTGGATTCGAGCTTGATGGCCGCAGCGGCAGCCGATCTTCCCCGCGTTCGTCGCAGCGCCGATACCTGGCAGATCTGGGGACGGCTGATGGTCGTTCCCTACCTGCTGATCTTCCTGATCTTTGTTCTGTACCCGGTGAGCTACGGCCTTTGGCTGGCGCGCGACCCGCAGAACTACGTCAAACTTTTTGACGACCCGATTTTCTTTCGCACCGCGCTCAACACGCTGATCTTCCTGGTCGTCGCCGTCAATCTGAAGATGGTGGTGGCGCTGGCCCTGTCGGGCTTTTTCGTGCAGACGCGCTGGTGGATCAAGATCTTGGCGGCGTTGTTCATCCTGCCCTGGGCCGTGCCGTCGATCCCGACCATTCTCTCGGTTCGCTTCATGTTGAATCCGGAGTGGGGCGTCATCAACAGCACAATCTTTCGCCTGACCGGGCTCGATGGCCCGAACTGGCTGAATGACCCTGCGCTGGCGCTGTCGCTTTCGATGCTGATGCATATCTGGAAGTCGCTGCCGTTCTGGACTCTCATTCTGGTTGCCGGTCGCATGGCGATTCCGGCCGAGCAGTACGAGGCGGCCAGTGTTGACGGCGCCAGCACCTGGCAGAAGTTTCGCTTCATCAGCTGGCCCTCGATGAAGGGGTTGTACCTGACCTCAACCCTGCTATCGATGATGTTCACCCTGGGTGACTTCAACAGTGTTTACCTGCTGACCGGCGGCGGCCCGGCCGACCTGACGCATGTGCTGGCGACGCTGGGCATCCGCTATCTGCGGCTCGACCAGATTGAGCTGGCGATGGCCAGCATCGTGGTGGCGCTGCCGTTCATGCTGCCTCTCGTGTACGTGATGATGAAGAGGTTGTCCAAATGAGCTGGACCCCGCGCAAGGTCGCGGCCGAGGCGCGGCTGCTGCTGATTGGCATTCCGGTGCTGCTCTGGACCATGATCCCGGTGTATCACCTGTTCCTGTTTGCCATCTCCGAGCGCGACTCGGCCACCTCGGGCCGCCTCTGGCCGAAGAACCCGACGCTGCAAAACTTTGAATTCGTCTTCGGGCAAAAGCACTTCTACCTGAATCATTTCTGGGAGCAGCTTGGCAACTCGCTGGTGATTGCGGTGACAACGGGTGTGCTCACGCTGTTCATCGCGACGACGGCGGCCTTTGCCATCAGCCGCCTGAAGGTTCGCGGCGGGCGCACCGTGATGAACCTGGCGCTTTTCACCTACTTCATTCCGGCCGCCTTTCTGGCTGTGCCGATGTACAAGACCATGGCCAACTATGGTCTGCTCAACAACCAGTGGTCGCTGATCCTGGCCATGGTGACGATCGCCTCGCCGTACTGCATCTGGGTCTTGAAGCAGGCCAGCGACAAGCTGCCGTGGGAACTCGATGAGGCGGCGCGCATCGACGGCGCCACGCCCTTGCAGTTGTTCCGCCTGGTTTACGTTCCGTTGATGGTGCCCTCGCTGGTGGCGGTCGGAACCTACGCCCTGTTGCTGGCGTGGAACGAGTACCTGTACGGATTCCTGTTGCTGTCCAAGGAAACCGACCTGCCGTTGGCGGTGGCGCTGGGCAACTTCCTGGCGGCCGACGATTCACCCTGGGAACTGTTGATGGCGACCGGTTTCATCTATGCCCTGCCACCGGCCGCGATCTACTACGCCTTCAAGCGCTACATGGTGTCGGGCCTGACGGCCGGCGCGGTTAAGAGTTAGCAGTCAAGAACACGATTCGTTGGGATATCGCCATGGCATCTGTATCGTTTCGCAACATCCTGAAGAGCTTTGGCAAAATCAAGGTCATCCACGGCATCAGCTTCGATATCGCCGATGGTGAGTTCGTGGTTCTGGTCGGCCCCTCGGGCTGCGGTAAGAGCACCCTGCTGCGCATGCTGGCGGGCCTGGAGGAAATCAATGGCGGCGAGATCGAGATTGACGGCCGGATCGTCAACGATCTCGATTCCAAGGACCGCGACATCGCGATGGTGTTCCAGAGTTATGCGCTGTACCCGCACATGACGGTGCGCGAGAACATGGGTTTTTCCCTGCGCCTGCGCAAGGCTGACCAGGCGTTGACGCAACAGCGGGTCGATAACGCCGCGCGCATTCTCAACCTCGGGGAATTGCTCGAGCGCTATCCGCGCGAACTCTCCGGCGGCCAGCGCCAGCGCGTCGCCATGGGCCGGGCCATCGTGCGCGACCCCAAGGTGTTCCTGTTTGACGAGCCGCTGTCGAATCTGGACGCCAAGCTGCGTGTCGCGATGCGTGCCGAAATCAAGGAGCTGCATCAGCGCCTGAAGACCACCACGATTTACGTCACGCACGACCAGATCGAGGCCATGACCATGGCCGATCGCATCGTCGTGATGCACGCGGGCATCATCGAGCAGATGGGCACGCCGCTGGAGCTGTACGACCGTCCGCGCAACCTGTTTGTGGCGCAGTTCATCGGTTCGCCGGCGATGAATGTGTTTGCCGGCACGCTGCGCCACCAGGGCGGCAGGGCCTGGGTCGAGGCGCGCGGCAACCATTGGCCGGTGCCGGGCCTGCCCGGCAAGGACGCTCAGGCGGTGCAGTTCGGCGTGCGCCCGGGCGACGTGCGGCTGTCCAACTCGCAGCAGGGCATCGAGGCCAGCGTGATCGTGGTCGAACCCACCGGCGCCGAGACCGAACTGCTGCTCAAGGTCGGGGACCTGCAACTGATCCTGGTGCTGCACGGCCGCACCGAGGTGCGGCCTGACGAGAAGGTCTGGCTCGACATCGATGTGGCCAAGACGCATCTGTTCGATGGACAAAGCGGACAACGGCTCGATTGACATGGGCGCGTCGGCGCCACTGCTGGTCGTGATGGGTGTCTCTGGCAGCGGCAAGAGTGACCCAGAAACCGCAAGTTTCTGGGTTTTACCGTCAGCCGTGGGGACGCGAGGATCAAGG